>JBDHVO010000109.1:0-4501 GCA_039809675.1 Proteocatella sp. | reverse complement strand
TATATATTTGCCATGTCCATATTGATATTGTCCTATATATTTATGGGCAAAAATTACCTCCTTAAAATAATATTTGTATCCATACTCTATTCTTCGCTATTGGTTCTTGTGGAAAAAATCGATTATGTCTTTGTAGATGGAGATATGTTTCTTGTTTGCATATACTTCTCTCTTTTCTATGGGGTGGGTGGAGGCCTTGTACTAAGGCGTGGCTATACCTTTGGGGGGACAGATACTGTTGCAAGAATCCTCAAGAAAAAGGTATTCAAGGATACAACCATCAGTCATATAATGCTTGTGACAGATGCGGTAGTCATTATAATTCTCGGAGCTACCTTTGGCAAGGATATAGCCCTTTATGCCCTTGTTAACCATGTTATGGTCATAATGATAATGGACTATATGCTCTTTGGCTTCAGGACAAAGCTCTACAAGGTATCGATTATATGCAGAGACTACCATGATCTGGCAGAATTTATTTTTAAGGAGCTGGGTAGGGGGATAACGGTCCATGATGTTGTTGGAGGCTATACAAAGGAGAAAAAATTTATGCTCACCTGCATTTGCTCTCCGGCCCAGTCAGCCCTGATACGCCGCTATCTTGCTGAACATAATCCGGATCTTTTTATGGAGGTAGCTCCTATGGTAACAGTATACGCAATAGGAAACAGATTTATAAAGCTTGTTGATAAAGATTGACAGAGGGAAATTATGCAAGATGCAGTTATAGACATATTAAAAAAGGGCCTCCTTTTTAAAGGAATGGATAATAATGAAATTGAGGAATTTTTAAAGACCTCATCATCCTTTATAAGTGTATACAATAAAAACGAAATAATATTTGATGTGGAGGAAAAACCCCACTACCTTTTTCTCCTTCTCAAAGGGTCTATATCTGTGGCCAAGGACTCAATATCTGGAAAAAGAACTGTAATCACAAACATTGATGATCCGGGCAATATATTTGCTGAGGTCTACCTCTTTTTGCCAAAGGAACACTACGACTATTACACAGTAGCCCTTGAAAACGATACCCGGGTTTTAAAGATACCAAAATCTGTTTTTGGTGAAGCGGGAAAAGACCATTGCAACCAGAAGCTTGTGACCAATATGCTTAAAATACTTTCTCAAAAAGCCTATAACCTGACAGAGAAGCTCCAGATCCTTGCCAGTGGCGGTCTCAGGCAGAAGCTTGCCAAGATGCTGATTGATGCTATGGATGAAGACAAGAATGTAGTCCTTGCCATGAATCGTGAGAATATGGCAGACTACCTAAATGTAGCAAGACCCTCTTTATCCAGGGAGCTGGCGAATATGAGCAGCGAGGGTCTTATCATGGTCAAGGGAAGGCAGATAAAAATCCTTGAGCCTGAAGTCCTGGAAGAGATATTGTAGCAAAAATAAAACTAATATGGAGAAAAAATGAATAATATTGGAGAATTAGCTGCGCTGGGGACAGCCATATGTTGGTCACTAAGTGCTACATCCTTTGAAATTGCTGGTAAAAAAGTAGGGTCTTTGGCTGTGAATTATCTCAGGCTAATCCTGGGCTTTATCTTTATAAGTATATTTACCTTCGTTACCAGTGGAAATTTTTTGCCTGTAAACGCTGGCTCCAGTAGCTGGATCCTCCTGAGCATATCCGGCCTGATAGGACTTTTTATAGGAGACTTGTTTCTGGTCCAATCCTATCTGGAGATAGGTTCAAGAATATCAATGCTTGTAATGGCAGCATCTCCACCTATAACGGCTATCCTTAGTTACTTTATTTTTGGAGAGCATATAGGCTGGAGTGGAGTTTTGGGTATGTCTGTAACTATGGGAGGCATAGCTATGGTTATCCTCGGCAGGGACGCAGGGGCAAAAAAAATCAAGCTCACCCACTCCGTAAAGGGCCTCACTTTCGCCTTTTTGGGAGCCCTGGGCCAGTCAGTAGGTCTCTTGTTCAGCAAGATGGGAATGGGAGCCAATAGCCCTTTTGCTGCAACCCAGATTCGGATAATAACAGGCATTATAAGCTTTGCCCTCCTTATCACCTTCACAAGAAAATGGGGGGATGTAAAAAAAGCCCTTACCAACAAGGGAGCTATGACGGGGATAACCATAGGCTCTATTTTTGGGCCCTTTGTGGGAGTCTCCTTGTCCCTGATGTCCCTCCAGTATGTGTCAGCTGGAATATCAGCTACCATAACATCTATTGTACCGGTAACAATAATTCCCATATCTATATTGCTATTTAAAGAAAAAATCAAGCCCAAGGAAGCTTTGGGAGCAGTGATAACTGTATTTGGCGTTGCTATGCTGTTTTTGCTATAAGCTATTAGAAGGAGGAAAAAATGTCGAAAAACTTAACAAGGGAAGAAGGTCTTGAGCTTCTAAAAAAATACAATAAGGAAGACTTTCATATTCTCCATGCCCTGACGGTTGAAGGGGTAATGAGGTACTTTGCAAATGAGCTGGGTTATAACGCCGAAGCTGACCACTGGGCCATGGTAGGTCTTCTTCACGACCTTGACTTTGAAATGTATCCTGATGACCACTGCGTAAAGGTAGTAGAGCTTTTGGAGGCTGAAGATATAGACAAAGATTTCATAAAGTCTGTAGTAAGCCATGGCTATGGAATATGTGCTGATATAAAGCCTGACCATGAAATGGAAAAAATCCTTTTTGCTACAGATGAGCTTACAGGCCTTATAGGGGCAGCGGCCCTTATGAGACCATCAAAAAGCGTCCAGGATATGGAGCTTAAATCTCTAAAAAAGAAATTTAAGGATAAATCCTTTGCTCAAGGGTGCTCAAGAGATACCATAAAAGAGGGAGCTGACCTGCTGGGCTGGGACCTAGATGATCTTTTACAAAAAACCCTTGATGCTATGAAAAGTCTACCTGAAATTGTGGATTAATATAACAACAATTTTATAAGGATAAACTTAAATTTCCCTATAAAGTTTATAGACTTAAGATTAGTTGCTGTGATAATAAAATAAAGAGATAGCTGGGCAATAAAGTTCGGCTATTTTTTTGCTTTAAAAATTAATTTTTAATAAAATGAGCTAAAAAATTTATCCTTAATAGTAAGGGTTACTGATTATTTTTAAATTACAAATTTTCAAAGATATATCGAAGAAAATCAGGCAGGAAAATATCAAGAAAAAGACAAGAGCTAATAAGAAAATAACTGTTTGGATATAAAATAACCTAAGAGGCATCAAGAAAAACGCCAGAAAATCCAGGATATACCGTGCATATATAGAGAAGCTATAACTATACAGCTGCGTATGTATTATGCAAAATTACAAAAAGAAACAAATGATTAATAAATATGTTACAAATAAATTACATAAAAACATTAGAATATTAATACAAAATTAATAATAAATAATAAAATGCTATAAAAAGATAAAAATATACAGTTAAAGTCAAGGTTTTAAATAAATATATTTGGATATAATGACAATAAGCATGAAAAATGTCAGAATAAATTTCTAACAATCAGAAAAAGGAGGGTTAAGGAGAACTAACAAGGGAAGGATTTTTGCTAGGAAATATTTAATTGGAAGGAGGTTATTTTATGACTGGTACGAAAAAGCTTTATAAAAAGTTTTTTGCAGTCTTTATGGCAACGCTATTGACGCTACCAGGAGGGCTCACAGGAGCCTTTGCAGCAAACGAAGATCTAGTGCAGAATACGCCGACCACGGTCACGGGAAGTGACTTTGCAGCTCTTTTAGACAAGAGTGCTGTTGCTAACAATGATGACGGGCAATATGGAGTCAGCATAAAGGTACAGGGTAAGAAGACAACTACAAGCCAGAAAGTGGATATTGTATTTGTACTGGATAATTCGGGTAGTATGAGTCCGGATAGCGTTACAAAGGCTAATGATGCCATAAAAACATTTATGAATACTCTGGTGCCTGGGGCGTCTGACCCAAACATTAGATTTGGTCTTAAGACCTATTCTGACAGTATAAAAAAGACTGTAAATCTGACAAATACAAAAAGCAGTATCAGCAGCCAGTTACCAAGCTCTTCTACTGGGGGTACCCACACCCAGCTGGGGCTTAGGGAGGGTGAGTCATTACTTTCATCGAGTACAAATAAGAAGTTTATCGTACTTCTTACAGACGGGGTGCCTACCTACTCTGACAAGGTGACGGGAACTACGACCACAACTGATCCAATCAAAAAGTACGGAGATGGCCATTCGGGAGACTATGGAAATAAAATGGCCAGTGCTTATAATACGGGATCTACTCAGGGAAGTGGGAGCAACTATAAATTAAACGATTCTTATAGTGTAGGCAGTGGCAGCAACAAAGTGACTATTGTGGACAACGGATTTGCAACTATATCCCAGGCAAGAGAAATCAAATCCAGCGGAATTGAGATATTTGGGATTGGCATGGCTCTAACAAGTACCAGCTATGGAATTACTGCAGCCAACTCAAAAAATGTAATCAGGGATATAGCATCTTCTGGCAAATTTTTTGATGTAACA
>JBDHVO010000108.1:0-4518 GCA_039809675.1 Proteocatella sp. | reverse complement strand
GGATCATTCATTTGCGCAATTCGTTTCTTTCATTTTTATGTCATGTGTGCAGAAAAAAAAACGACAAAAATACATATATAATAGAAAAAAATAAGACCTACAGGGCAATAATCACCCTGGGGGCTGCTACAGATACCCTTGATACCTATGGAGAAATAGTCGAAGAAAAGACCCCGAAATTTCACACAGATGATCAAATAAAAAATGTACTAAAGGGCTTCGAAGGCAAAACACGCCAGATACCGCCAAAATATTCAGCCCTCAAGGTCGACGGAGTGAGACTTTATAAGCTGGCAAGGGAAAACAAGGAAATGCCTGAGATAAAAGCAAGAGAAATCGAAATTAGCAGGATAAATCTCCTTGACTGCAAGGATAATTCCATCACAATAGATGTAACCTGTTCGTCAGGCACCTATATAAGGAGCCTGGCAAGAGATATAGGCCGGGAGCTTGATGAAAATGCAATATTATCGCTACTTATCAGAACTGACTTAGACGGCCATAGTATAGATAATGCCTATACCCTGGAGGAGCTTGGCAGGCTGATTGATGAAAACAAGCTTGACAGAGCCCTGATAAGCCTCGAAGAAATGCTTCGAAAATTTCAGCCCCTAAACCTTAAATCGGGAGAAAAGCTCTATGTAAACGGGGCCAGGATAAAAACCATGAGATATTTGGGTTTAAATCCATCGCCGAATCTTTACCGGGTATATTGTAATGAGAGATTTCTTGGTATAGGAAAAGTAACAGCCATAAACAATGAGACGGAAATAAAATCTGAAACCCTGGCTATATAACGGAGAAAAACTATGGACAGTTCAATATCCTTTAAAGAATATATAGATAAGATAAATATCAAAAGAAAATCAGTTGTAACAATAGGCAATTTTGATGGTCTCCACCTGGGCCATATGCAATTAATCGATAGAACTGTTGAAATTGCTGAAAGAGAAAACCTCCTTTCCATAATATTCAGCTATGAGGTCCATCCCCTGAATGTACTTTACAAAAAGCTGGTGCATATTATTATGCCTCACGAGGAAAAAGAGAGGATATTGTTTGAAAAGGGCATCAACACAGTACTTTTTGCCCCCTTTGATGAAAGCTTGCAAAACCAGTCTGCTAGGCAGTTTTGCGACGAAGTCCTTATTGACAGACTCAAGGCCCAATATTTGATAATGGGACAAGACGCCAGATTTGGAAAAGAAATGCTTTCGGCAGAGGAAATAAAAAAATACCTTGAGACAAAGGGTGTCAAGGTTGAGCTTGTTCCCCTGCTAAAAAAGGATGGAATTAGAATATCCAGCTCCGGAATAAGAAGTCTTGTGGAACAGGGCAACCTCGACCTGGCAAGGGAATATCTGGGAAGACCCTTCGCAATTATTGGCAGGGTAGTCCATGGTAAAAAAATAGGCAAATCAATTGGCTTCCCAACAGCCAATATGGAGCTTGAAAGAGACCAGGTGCTTCCGCAGACAGGGGTATATGAAACTTTGGTATATTACAGGGATAGGGTATACAAGGGGGCTACAAGTGTTGGTAAGAACCCCACCTTTGGAGAAAATCCTATAACAGTAGAAACCTACATCCTTGATTTTGACGAGAATATTTATGGAAGAAGCATAAAGGTTGAGTTTATCAAAAAGCTTCGCGGGGAGATAACCTTTGCGACAAAGGAAGACCTGATTAAGCAAATGCAAGATGACGTAAGGCAGATTAGGGGTGTTTAGCTGACATTCAAAAAGTTGACACTATCAAAGTAATTTATATGCTTTACTAATATATATATGTGTGGTATTATAAATAAGTTAGATTACCTGCTACTAAGATTTCGAAACTCCAACGATTATCATGGTTGCAGGCGTAAAAAATTAGGAGGAAGCAATGACTAAAGAACAAAAAAATCAAATTATTAAAGAGTATGCTATCAAAGAGGGAGATACAGGATCTGCAGATGTTCAGATCGCAGTTCTTACTCACAGAATCAATGAGCTGAATGACCACCTTAAAACTCATGCAAAAGACCATCACTCAAGAAGAGGTCTCTTTAAAATGGTAGGAACAAGAAGAAATCTTCAAAAATACCTAAAAGCAAAAGATCTTGATAGATACAATGCGCTTATCAAAAAATTAGGACTTAGAAAATAAGACAGTTAAGAGCGGAGCATTCCGCTCTTTTTGTGTAAATATCAACCAAATATAGGAGGTATAATGATACAAAAATTCGAGATGCTTTTGGGAGCTAATATCCTGGAAGTAGAAATAGGCAAAGTAGCGGAGCTTGCAAACGGAGCATGCCTTTTAAGATGTAAAGACACGGTAGTTCTTGTGACGGCAACCAACTCCAAAGACCCTCGTCAGGGCATAGACTTTTTCCCTCTTAGTGTAGATTTTGAGGAAAGACTTTATTCAGTTGGAAAAATCCCTGGAGGCTTTATCAAAAGAGAGGGGAGGCCTTCAGAAAAGGCAATACTTACATCCAGGCTTATAGACAGGCCTATAAGACCCCTCTTCCCGGAAGGCTTCAGAAATGATGTTCAGGTTGTAGCAACAGTTCTGTCAGTTGATCCAGATGTAAATCCTGATATCTTAGGTATGATAGGTTCATCCATAGCCCTTTCCATATCCTCTATTCCTTTTAACGGGCCCACAGGATCAGCATCAGTAGGCCTTATAGATGGAGAATACATCCTTAACCCCAACCTTGAGCAAAGAGCAGTGAGCGAGATGTATTTGGTGGTTTCTGGAACCAAGGACGCCATCATGATGGTTGAAGCCGGAGCCAATGAGGTATCAGAGGACGTTATGCTAGGGGCAATAATGTTTGCCCATGAAAATATTAAAAAAGTAGTTGAATTTGTTGAAAGCATAGTTGCTAAAGTAGGTAAGGAGAAAATCCAGTTTAAAATTTTCTCGGTAGACGAGGAAATCGAAGCTGCTGTTAGCCTGTACGCAAAGGACAAGATGAAGGCGGCTATTTTGACCAAGGACAAGGCCGAAAGAATTGCCAATATGGATGCAGTTAAAGCCGAAGTAATAGAGCATTTTGCGGGTATATACCCTGACAATCTCAACCAGGTTGGAGAGGTTGTATACGACCTGACAAAATCTGGGGTAAGAGAGCTTATCCTTGTAGATAGAATAAGACCTGACAACAGGAGCATGGAAGAAATAAGACCTATATGGTCAGAGGTAGGCGTTCTGCCAAGAACTCACGGAAGTGGAATCTTTACAAGGGGACAGACCCAGGTGCTTTCTGTGGCTACCTTAGGCTCCTTAGGAGATGCCCAGACAATTGACGGCCTTGGAGAAGAAGAAGAAAAGCGTTACATGCACCACTATAACTTCCCTGCTTATTCTGTAGGTGAGGCAAGACCATCAAGAGGACCGGGAAGAAGAGAAATTGGGCACGGCGCTCTTGCAGAGAGAGCCTTAGAGCCAGTAATTCCTTCAAAGGAAGACTTTCCTTATGCAATAAGGGTTGTATCTGAAGTAGTCTCATCAAACGGCTCTACGTCTCAGGCGTCTGTATGCGGAAGCACCCTGTCTCTTATGGATGCAGGAGTTCCACTAAAGGATATGGTTGCAGGAATAGCCATGGGCCTAATTAAAGAAGATGAAAAAGTAGCCATCCTTTCTGATATTCAGGGAATGGAGGACTTCCTTGGCGATATGGACTTCAAGGTTGCTGGAACGAAAAATGGTATCACAGCTATACAAATGGATATAAAGATTTCAGGAATAGATGAAGCAATTTTGAAGCAGGCTCTTGCCCAGGCAAAAGAAGGAAGATTCCATATACTAGGGGAGATGAAAAAAACAATCTCTGCCCCAAGGGAAGAAATTTCAAAATATGCTCCTGCAATAATTCAGATGCAGATAGATCCAGAAAAGATAAGAGATGTTATAGGAACAGGTGGAAAGGTAATCAACAAGATTATTGAAGAAACCGGTGTAAAAATTGACATTGAGCAGGATGGATCTGTATTTATCCTGGCTGTTGAAAGAGACATGGGCAAAAAAGCCAGAGAAATAATTGAAGGCATAGTAGAGGATCCTGAGGTAGGAAAAACCTACACAGGCACAGTTACAAGGCTTATGCCTTTTGGAGCCTTTGTAGAGATACTTCCAGGCAAAGAAGGCCTGCTCCACGTATCTCAGTATGACTATACAAGAGTTGAAAAAATCGAAGACGTCCTAAAGGTAGGCGACAAGGTAGATGTAAAGCTGGTTGAGATTGACAGTCAGGGCAGACTAAATATATCAAGAAAGGCCCTTCTTGAAAAACCAGAAGGCTACGAAGAAAGACCTGAAAGGCCTAGGCATGACAGAAACGATAGAAATGACAGAGGCGGAAACAGGGATAGAAACAACAGGGACAGAAACAGCGGACCTGGAAGATATGACAAAAAATAAGAGCAAAATATAGTAAAAGCGGTTCTCTTTGTGGCATCACAAAAGGAACCGTTTTTTTGTGGGCTTTATCGTTTATCGATAAAAATATATTGCTATTCAAGA
>JBDHVO010000107.1:0-4528 GCA_039809675.1 Proteocatella sp. | reverse complement strand
GCTGGACCAAGTCTTTTATTGGCGCAGCTTTATTAGTATATTATATGTTCTTGCTTTTGTCAACATCTTTTTTGCCATTTTTGTTTTTTTCTTCCTGCCCCTTGGAGCAGCTTTATTAGAATACCATTCCTTACCCTGGCTGTCAAACACTTTTTGGGATTTTTAGATCATTTCTACCCTTAGTCTTCCTTTCCTTCCTTTATATACTTATACGATTTTTTTATTCCCCAGCGTTTCATTTTTAGATTAAAACTCCCATAGATATGCCAGTGGGATTCTCAGGTCAATTATTTGCTCTTTATTTTAAGGGGCTTTTCTAATATAATCGTTATATAAGCGAGCTATTTTTTATTTACTATAAAGGGTGATTTTTTATGAAGAGATATATACTATACCGGCTTTCTGTTACCAGGGGGCTTTTTGTGCTTAGCGAAGATGAGCTTCTGATTTTTTCCGATCTCTTTCTCGATGTGGTTGAAAGGACTGATTTGAAACAAATGGGCGATTATATCCAGCATGGCAATACAAATACCCTCCTCCACTGTGTTGCGGTGGCTCATTTTAGCTACTTGTTTGCTAAGGTATTTCGGATCAATATCAATATGAAGCATCTTATTACAGGGGCCCTCCTCCACGATTACTGTCTTTATGACTGGCATGTGCCGGATAAGTCCCATAAGTGGCATGGATTTCGCCACCCCTTTACTTGTGCAAGAAACGCCAAGGATCACTACGGAATCAATCATATCGAGGAGGATGTTATCCTAAGGCATATGTTTCCCCTTGTTCCTATTCCTCCAAAGTACCGGGAGAGTGCTATTGTGTGTCTGGTTGATAAGGTCTGCTCTCTTTACGAAACCTTTTCAAGACGGCCTTATGAAGGTTTTAAAAGCAAGTTTCCTGATTTATAAACAGAAACCAGCAGAGTCTGGCAGGTGGAGCTTCAGCTCTTTCCCTTGCAAACTCTTACTGGTTTTTTCTTTTACTTTGCTATATTTAACTTTGTTTTACAGGCCTAATTGGTCTGATATTTCTCTCATGGCATTTAGGGCTAGCTCTGCAAAGTCCGGGAAGCTTATCCCCGTATCCTCTATTGACCACATGGCCTCCCTGTTTGCTCCTGCTGCAAATCTTGTTTCTTTCATTCTTTTTATTATGGATTTTACTTTGACGCTTTCTAATTTTTTGTCCGGGTATACTAGGGTTATGGCGTTTATAAAGCCGCTTATCGGGTCTGCTGCGTAGAGGGCATTTTCAAAGTTATTGGTGATTTTTTTGCCGTTTTCAGGATTGTGAGCCAGGATTGCATCGTACATAGCCTTATTACCAAGGCCTTTTTCTTTTAGGATTTCTACTGTCATGGGGCCATGCTTTGACATGTCTTCCTTCCAGCCGCATACATCCTCATCCAGGTCGTGAAGCAGGCCGGCTATTCCCCATAGGTCTACATCTTCTGGAGCCAGCCTCTCAGCCAAGGCCCTCATTACTGCTTCTACTGCATAGGAGTGGGTTACTATATGGTTTGTTTTTACATATTCATTCAATAGGGCTACTGCCTGGTCTCTGTTTATGTTCATCTTTCCTCCATTTGTTTTATAAGTTCTGGTTGTTTCATAAAATAAGTGTTGTTAAAACAGTCATTTTTAACCAAGGGTATAGTAAATAGTTTAACATAAAATTACAATTTCTACCTTAAATAAATCTCCATCCGTAATGATGTTCATGTTCATATTCATAAGGTCAAGCAGACTCTTTGTGATAGCAAGTCCCAGACCTGAGCCTTCACTGCTCCTAGCTTCATCTGCCCGTGTAAACCTTTGAGTTATATCTTCTTTGGAGAAGTTCATTTTATAGTTAGAGATGTTTTTCATGGTTATGGTAATTTTGTCATTTACTTGCATGTCTACATATACCCTGGTTCCTGCCATGGTGTACTTGAGTATATTGGTTATTAGGTTTTCAAAAACCCTGTGGAGCTTTTCTCCATCGGCCAGGGCCAGGATCTCCTCCCTAGGGATGTCTGTGACAAAGTCTAGTCCAGACCCATCTATCTGAGGAGAGAGCTCTGCAAGGCTTTGATGAAGAAGCTCACTTATATCCAACTTTTCCATATTTATATCCAAATCTCCACTGGCCGCCTTTGATACTTCAAAAAGGTCCTGTATCAAAGCATTGAGCCTTTGAGATTTCTTATCCAGTATGGCCACATAGTCCCTGGCATATTCAGGAAGAATATCTTCTTTTTTCAAGAGGTCTACATAATTTATGATGGATGTCAGGGGAGTTTTCAGATCATGGGACACATTGGTGATAAGCTCCGTCTTCATTTTCTCACTTTTAAGCTGCTCCTGAAGGGCAGTGCCATAACCTTCACGCATTAGATTTATATTGTGGGCCAGTTCCTCCATAGGATAGCCAGACCTCTCTTCCAGAACCTGGTCCATTTTTCCATCTACAATATCTTGCACCTTTTCTGCAATTTCGTCTACATAAGCCAGTCTTTCGTCTATCAGTCTGTTTCTTATCCTGAAGGCTTGAACAAGAATTATTACGCCTCCTGCCAATGAGCTTAGAATGTAGAGTCCCTCATTGTTGCCTACAAGGGACATTAGAAAGCTGAGAATAATAAGGCCGCCAATTATAAATATTATGTCGAAATTTTCGTCAAATTCCCTCGATACAGAGTTTATGGTTCCTGCTCTTTTCTTCTTTGGGAATAGCTTATTTCTATTGATAAACTTATTAAAGTAGCTGTCTTTCATATATTCTTCCTTATCTGATTTTGCAAAGTCATATATCAGTACAGCACCGACAATAAGGCTTATCACATTTGATTTTAAATAGTAGAAGAAGTTGAAATTCTCAAAAGCATATGATAGCTGGCTAATTACAATAAAGAATGCGACCGCTTTAAATTCTAACTTTACATATTTGAGCGCCTTGGATATTTCGTCAAGGACCACCATGCCTTTTTCTTCTATAGTTGGGTTTCTATAGTTTATTTTCTTTAGCCTGGTTTTCTTAAACTGTCTTAAGTTTATTACCACCATAACTGCCCCTAGCAAAAATATACCACCATATGCGATAGCTTCATCTCTGAGCTTGTACAGAAAGCTACTATAAGCAGCACTTATGTTGTCCTCGTAGAGGAAATTCTCCGGCTGATCTCGAATGACTATCACTATTCTATGTTCCTTGTTTTTATCGGCAAGATATACTCTTTGTTCTAAAATGGCGTTTTCCAGATATCTCAGACCAGAAGAGTTGTGCTCTTCATCACTGGAAATGACGATGTTTAGGCTGCTGTGCTCCTCTATGTATTCCGGCTGAAAGATGCTGCTCTTGTAGATAATGCCATCAGTTATATTTTCGGCGTAAATTGACATATTCAGCATTGAATCCAGGTTTGCTATTGCTTCTTTGATTGCTGCTCTATCCTTGACTGCAAAGCTGCTAGGGTCGAGGTTTCTTGCACCTGCCTTCCATTCAGAAGGATTTAATTCAGCTTGATCAGTGGCTTCTGTCAGCTGATTATCAGTTTTTTCTTCTTCCTTAGTTTTAACTTCTTCCTTGCTAACATCTGCACCTACTATAACTTTAATGTCATCAAGGACAGACTCCATTACTAGGGCAAACTGACTGCTTTGGTAAAAACCATGGTTATATTCTCTTGATACAGAATTTAGGCCATTTACTGCAAAGCTTATAATGACAAATCCAGTAATAATCGCCAACGATCTTATGTAGCTTTTTATCTTGTCTTCCAACTCACTCATCTTGCCCCTCCTATATTCTTTCTACCTTATAACCAATCCCCCATACAACCTTAAGATACATGGGGTCCTTGGGGTTTATTTCAATTTTTTCCCTTATACGCCTTACATGGACTGCCACTGTGTTATCTGAATTGTAAAAGGGCTCTCCCCACACGGTTTCATATATCTGTCTTGCGGATAGGACCTTACCCTTATTTTCCATAAGATACTTCATAATTTTGTACTCTATAGGTGTCAGCTTTACCACTTCCCCATCTACCCTGGCTTCTTTGCTATCTAAGTCCAGCTCCAACCCCCTGACTTGAGATTGCTTGAATCTCCATTTTCCCCAGTTGATGTAGCTGAAATGGACCAACGTCGGAGGTGGGACTTTACCCTTGCGGTTAATTCCAGAGGATTAAAAGGCTTGGTCATATAATCATCTGCTCCAATATTAAGCCCTAGCACCTTGTCTGAAGCCTCTGATTTTGCAGAGAGAATTATTATAGGGATATTCTTGTCTTCCCTGATTTTCATAGTAGCTCTTATACCATCCAGCCTGGGCATCATAATATCAATAATTATTAAATCTATATCCGTATCCCCAACTATCTCAAGAGCCTCCATGCCATCATAGGCCTTCACTACCTCAAAACCTTCATTATTGAGGTATATCTCTATTGCATCTACTATTTCTCTATCATCATCCACTACTAAAATTCTATTCATGACCTCTCCTTTCCCATTGCTTACATTATACTTTATACATCTTA
>JBDHVO010000106.1:0-4590 GCA_039809675.1 Proteocatella sp. | reverse complement strand
TCTTTTTGGCTTTATTTGCTCTTTTGCCCTGTAATCTACAAGAAAAAACCGTAACAATCTGAATTAAATCTTCTACTAACTCTTGATCTTCTGTCTTTTATATCCGTAATGATGTCGAAAGAATATCCTTTAGCAATCATATATGTTTTAACATTTTCAATTTGCCTTTCTAAATCATCTTTTTGTTTATTGCTCGATACCCTACAATACCCCTTAAAATTAATGTACTGCATATAGACAATATTTATTCCTAATTAGCGTCACGTGTAATTAAGCGTATCTGCTTCACAGTGACTTAACGCCAATATTATATCATAAAATACTACAAAATAATGAATAATATGATATAATTATTTTGAAAATACAATCAAGTAGAATAAGCAGGTAATCTACCTTAGATATGCGGAAGGAAAGTGAGAGTTTATGAATATTTTAGTTAGTGCGTGTCTGTTTGGAATGAATTGTAAGCATAACGGGGGCAACAACTTTTCTGAAAGGGTCCATAAATTAAAGGAAGACCATACCCTTATTATGGTCTGCCCTGAACAGCTGGGGGGCCTTTCAACTCCACGTCCAGGAGCAGAGATTATCAGGCAGGCGGACGGCAGCCTCAGGGTTTTTACAAGGGACAATGAGGACGTAACCGATGCCTATACAAGGGGAGCAGAAATAACCCTTAATATAGCCAGGGTTCATGAATGTAAACTTGCAATAATGAAGGAAAACAGCCCCTCCTGCGGAGTCCACAAAATTTATGATGGAAGCTTTTCAAAAAAGCTCATTGATGGAGCCGGAATTGCAAGCCAGCTGCTTATGGATAATGGAATCAGGGTTATCAGCGAGTGTGATGATCTAGAGGCTGTCATAAAAGAAATAAAGGCTCTGGAAGGCTAAAAAACGCAAAAAAGGAATCACAGGCTTATACAAATGGCTGGCCTTGTGATTCCTTTTTTATTTTTTATTTTTTATTTTTAATTTCTTAGTCCCTGTCTTTAGAATTTATCATAGTAGACCAGCTCCTCAGGCAGGTCTTTTTTACTAAGGGCATCCACAACTGAATTTATCATAGGCTCATTACCGCACAGGTAGGCCTCTTTATTTGTTCCAGTAGAAACATACTCCTCTATAGCATTGTTGACCCTGCCTTTAAAGCCTGACCAGGTCATCCCTTCCTCTACCCTTGAAAGGCAGGGAACAAAGGTAAAGTCATAGAGGTCTTTTTCAAGGCTCTTAAAATAATCCATCATAAAAAGGTCATCCGGAGTCTTGGCCCCAAAATAAAAGGTAGCCTTTCTTTTTATATCCATGGACTTCATATAATTTAATATAGAAAGTATAGGGGCAACACCTGTACCCACAGCCACAAGCAGCATCTCCCGGTCGTTATCCTGATAGAAGAAGTGACCGTAGGGGCCATTAAGGTGGATTTCATCCCCAGGCTTTAGGTGCTGGTGGACATAGGTTGTAGCAATCCCTTCAGGCACATAGCCAATTACAAGATCAATAAAGCCCTTTTCAAGAGGGGAGGAGGCAATAGAATAGGCCCTGTAAACCTCTTCCGTGTTACCCTCATAAAGGGGGGCCTTGAGCTGGACATACTGGCCCGGCTTAAAATTCATCTCCTGGTCCTCAGGCAGCCTTATACGGATTTTTTTGATTACCCTGGTCAGGTCTGTAATGGACTCAACTGTAGCAGCAAACTCCTTTACGCTGAACATTTCTTCTGGAATCTGGATTTTAATATCCTGCTTAACCTTGCACTGGCAGGACAGCCTTACATTTGTTTCCAGCTCCTCCTTTGACATAAAAGGAGTTTCCGTCGCCAGTATAGGCCCTCCTCCTTCTAAGACCTGAACCTTGCAATAGCCACAGGTCCCCTTGCCCCCGCAGGCAGACGGGATAAATATCTTTTCTCCTATAAGAGTCGACAGGAGACTGCTCCCCCCCTCAACCTTGTATTCCTTTTCATCGTTAATTGTAAGCTTAACCTCGCCATAGTTTCCAACGGTTTTGTCTGCAATTGTCAAAAGCAGGGCAAAGACAGCAGAAATAGCCGTAAGCGACAGAGTAGTCATTAATATGGTTTCCATAAGCCCTCCTACTGAATCTGCACAATGCCAGAAAAGCCCATAAAGGCAATTGCCATTATACCCGTAATAATAAGGGCTATACCCGGCCCCTCAAGCCCCTTTGGAATCGGTGCCCCCTCAAGCTTCTTCCTGATTCCGGCCAGAGCAACGATAGCCAGCATCCAGCCTATACCAGAGCCTATGGCAAAGGCAACTGACTGGATAAAATTATAGCTTCTTATAACCATAAAGAGAGAAACCCCCAGGATAGCACAGTTTACCGTTATAAGAGGGAGGAAGATCCCAAGAGCATAATAAAGGGTAGGCAGGTACCTTTCCATAAGCATCTCAAGAAGCTGGACAGTGGCTGCTATACTTACAATAAAGACAATAAACCTAAGATACTCAAGATCAAGAGGAATAAGGACATACTCATACAGGAGGTAGTTGAAGATGGTCGTAATCGTAAGCACCACCGTAACCGCCTGTCCCAGCCCCAGGGCAGTTGGAATCTCCTTGGAAACAGCTATAAAGGAGCACATACCAAGGAAGTTTGACAAAATCATATTGTTTGTGAATATTGACGCTACAAAGATAACAAAAGGACTTATTTCAGGCATTACTTAGACACCCCCTTCTTGCTGTTGAAGACCCAGATAAAAATTGCCAGTAAAAAAAATGCAGAGGGAGGCATGACCATAATGGTCCACCTGGTCCACCAGTCTCCCAGAACCTGGACTCCAAAGACAGACCCAAAGCCCATAAGCTCCCTTATAAAGGATATACCAAGAAGAACCCAGGTATAACCAAGGCCTGCAGCAATCCCATCAAGCAGGGACGGCAGGGGAGGATTTATCTGGGCATAGGCCTCAGCCCTTCCCATTATAATGCAGTTTGTAATAATAAGGCCTACATAAGGGCCCAGAGCCTTGCTCATTTCGGGCATATAGGCCTTTAGAAAAATATCCACTATAATTACATAGGCTGCAATAATAAGCACCTGAACCATCATCCTGATATGCTTTGGGGTGTACTGCCTAAGGGCTGATATGGTAAAGGAGGATATGCCCGTTACAAAGGTCAGGCCCAAACCCATTATAAGGGAGTTCATCATTACATTTGTAACAGCAAGGGCCGAGCAGATACCAATTATTTGGATCAGAACCGGGTTTTCATCAATTATCCCCTGTCTGAATATGGTTTTTGCACTGTGCTTTGACATCCTAGAGCCTCCTTTGCTTTATAAATTCTGCTATATCATCGTTAATAAGGCTGCTTACAGCCTTTGAGGTAAGTGTGGCACCTGACACAGCATCCACATTCCCGCCCGGAGCAGGCCGGTAAACTATATAGTCTGACCCCTGGGCAGAGCTTATATCAATATCCCTGAACTGGGCCAAAAATCCAGGCTCAGAAATCCTCCCCCCAAGTCCCGGAGTCTCAGAGTGGGCAGTAAACTCAAGACCGGTAATCCTGTCAAAATCGGCTGACAGGCCTACATAGCCGTCTATACTTCCCCACAGCCCCGCACCTGAAACAGGAACAGCATAGCCTGTAATCCTGCCACCAGACTCAGTATAAAAAACTGCCGGAGAAACAGAGGAGTCTTCTTTTATATTGGCGTCAAAAACCCTCTCAATCTCCTCAGGGTCCTTAGAATTGGCTGAAATATCAAAGATATTGAGAATTTTTTCCCTAAGCTCCGTATCCTGGAGAAGGTCAATTCTTTCTGCCGTAGTATAATTCATAGATGCAAGAATAAGGGTAAAAAAAGCCGTCAGGGCAGACATAAAAATTATAGGGAAGAAAAATGGCTTCTTATTCATACCTTGGCCTCCTGATTCTTGGCAAGACCAGCCTTTTTGTGGCTCTTCCAGGCCTTTACCCCTTCATCCATAATAGGAGCAAAGGTATTGGCAATAAGGATAGCAAACATCATGCCGCCTGCAAAAAGAGCATAGCCCCTTATTATAACGGTTACAGCTCCTAGAATAAGACCAAAGGCCCACTTGGCCTCCTTGGTCTTTGGCGAAGAAATAGGGTCAGTTGCCATAAAGACAACTCCAAAGAGAAAGCCTCCTGCCAAAAGTCCATAGAGGGGACTCGGCACAGAAGGGTTGCCTGTCATATAAAGGATAGAGCTCAGGCCTGCAAAGCCAAGTACTGAGCTTGCCATAATCTCCCAGGAGGCAACCTTTTTGTAGACCATATAGGCTCCCGCAAGAATTATTAGGATGGCACTTGTCTCTCCGATAGACCCAGATACATTGCCTAGGAGAAGGCTTGCCTTGGAAACCATGGCTCCCGTATCCCTAAAAAGGAGCAGGGGCGTTGCCTGAGATACTGTTTCTACCGTATCTGTCAAATATCTGGCAAAGCCTCCCGGAAAACCTGATGCAACATGAACCCAGGATACAGTCATTGGCTCAGGAAAGGTTACATAAATAAAGGCCCTGCCTACAAGGGCAGGATTAAAGGCATTTCGGCCAAAGCCTCCAAAAACCAGCTTGCCAAAAAATAT
>JBDHVO010000105.1:0-4598 GCA_039809675.1 Proteocatella sp. | reverse complement strand
GTTTCCGTAGCTCAGCAGGATAGAGCGTTCGCCTCCTAAGCGAAAGGCCGCGCGTTCGAATCGCGCCGGAAACGCCAATCAGTAAACAAAGCAAATGCCCTACTTTTTATAAGGAGGGCATTTTTATATGCCCCCAAAACCTGTCATATTACAGCCCCAAACCTGCCTCGCAAATCATCCACAAGGGCATCCACCCTAGCCAGCTTGTACTCAGCCTCTGCATCGGAGAACATATCTATCTGGCAGGGGGTATCCTCAGGACACAGGCTGATAGCGGTCACCGTAATTGCCCTTATGTCCCTATCCCACCTGTAAGATCTTTCAAAGAGGGCAAAAGCATTTCTGGCAATATAGGTGGTCGACTGGGATGAAAGAGGCAGGCGCATCTGCCACTGCCTTGTATAAAAATCGCAATCCTTTATGGAGACAGAAAGGCCTCTGGCCTTCATCCCGTAAGCCCTCAGCCTATGGCCTATATCCTGGCAAAGCTCCCTTATAAGCTGCCAGACCTCCTGATTGCTCCTAAGATCCCTGGGAGATGTGCTACCGTGCCCAACAGACTTAGCCGGAACCACAAAATCGTTGTGGAGGACAGGAGAGTCATCAAGGCCGTTGGCATGCCTGTGGAGCTTGTAGGCATGACTTTTAAGGCTTATTGCCAGAATCTCTGGCGGAAAATTTGCCAGATCCCCAATAGTCTTAATTTGAAATTTGTCCAGAACTCTCTCTGTGGATCTGCCTACTCCCATCAGCTCTTTTGCGGGCAGACCCCATATTGTACTCCTAAAGCTTTCCTCTTTTATAACTGTTACAGCATCGGGCTTTTTCATATCAGAGCCTAATTTTGCCAAAATTTTATTAAATGAAACCCCTACAGACACAGTAAGTCCCAGCTCAGCCTTTATAGTTCTTCTTATATTATGGCCAATGCTTTCTCCGTCCCCCAGAAGGCGCCTGGAATTTGTCACATCCAGCCAGCATTCATCCATGCCAAAGGGCTCAATCATATCCGTATATCTTTCGTAAATTTCTCTGGCAAGACGAGAAAACTTTACATACTGATGAAACTGGGGCGGGACAAGCACCAAATTGGGACACTTTTCCACTGCCTGCCAAATAGCCTCACCCGTAATTACTCCAGCAGCCTTGGCCTTCATATTCTTTGCAAGGATAATACCCCGTCTTTCCTCCGCGCTGCCGCTCACAGCTACTGCCTTGCCCTCCAGGGAGGGATCCAGCAGGCACTCCACACTGGCATAAAAATTATTCATATCAACATGCAGAATCTCCCTTTGCATAAGCTCCTCCTTGACAAAAGATGAAAAAAGAAATACTATATATGTAATCAGATTACATTAATTATATGCAAACAATTTACGCATGTCAAGGAAAAGTGTAATAAAAGGAGAAAAATATGAAATTTGGAGAAAAGCTTCGCCAGCACAGGAGACTTGCAAGACTGACCCAAGCCCAGCTTGCCCAAGAAGCCGGCGTATCCCTCAAAACCATAATAAACTATGAAAAAGGCACCACCTATCCACAGAACAGGGAGATATACACAACCCTGGGGCAGATTTTGAATCTTGATCCCTCCTACCTCTATAACGAAAATGACGATTTTGTAGCGGTAGCCAGTGCAAAATATGGCTATAGCGGCAAGAGGGAGGCTGAAGAGCTGATTGCAGACGTGGTGGGGCTTTTTGCCGGAGGAGAGCTGTCTGAAAAAGACAAGGACGCTGTAATGAGGGCTCTGCAGGAGGCCTACTGGGATTGCAAGGAAGCAGGCAGGCAGAATGAAGAAGAAAAAGATCCGCAAGAAGATAGATAGGGAGCCCTTGCAGAAATGATAGACTCGAAAACCATATATGAAAAAGCAAATAAAATAGTAAGGGATGCGGAAACCAGAAACGCCCTTAGGATTGCAGATGACCTGGGGCTTGTGATAAGGTTTGTGGACGACTTTGAAAAGCTCCTTGGTATGTATACTTACAAGTGGGGCCAGAGGATGGTTTTTTTGAATAGCAGCATGGATGAACATATGCTACAGATGGTTCTGGCCCATGAAATAGGCCACGACATCCTTCACAGAGACCTGGCCCAGGACGGCTGGCTGAGAGAATTTGTGCTTTTTAATATGAAGGACACTACGGAATATGAGGCAAACGCCTTTGCCGCCCACCTGCTTTTGGACAATGACCAGGTATATGAAATGGCCAGGGAGGGCTATGATTTGGTGCAGATAGCAAAAGCCATGAACACCAACATAAATCTTATGCTTATAAAAATGCAGGAAATGAATCGCCTTGGCTACAGCTTCAATCTGCCAATGTCCCCTGACAGCAGATTTTTTAAAAAAATATAAAAGACGGGAAGTAAAAAAATGAACAAAAAACTTAGAGACAGATACCTTGTAATATCGGCAATCCAGCTGTTTTTTCTGCCGGCCATAACCCTGCTCCAGCAAATAGCTGTAAGAAATGAAAAGCTTATGAGCTATATGCTGCACATAAATAAAGCCTGGCCAGAGCAATATCCAGTAGCAAGACTCATAACCTCATCTGTAATCTTTTTTGTCCTGATGACCTGGGCAATCATGCACTTTCACAGCAAAAACAAAAGATACCAAAATCCAAAGGACAGAATTTACCCCATGATACCGGCAGAAGTTGCCCTGGTCCTTTTGGGATATACATCCTTTGTATCCTACCTGGGACCTGATATAGTAATTACATACTACTATGCAACCATACTCCTCTTCCTTGCAGTAGTAATTGAAGTAGCAAAAGTATCCTATTATTTAGTATCCTGCCCTAACGCGACAATCCAGCCAAATCTGAAAAATCAAAGGCTCCAAAAAAATCAAACCAATAAGGCATCTAATAAAAACCAAAGCAGCGAATTCATAAAAAGAAGTAGAAAGAAATAAAAAAGATATGCTCTACACATCCATGCTACTTATGAACTATCCAAGCATAGCAAGACTATTATCTAGACTGTAAATCACATTGTTATACGAAATTATGTGTAAAAAATCACACTTTTATATAAAAAAGTGTGATTTTCTGTTTTAAAGCTGGTTTTTTAGAGCAAGCTCAATCAGCTTATCTATATAATCAGCCATAAATAAAGGGATATTAAGCAAATCACCATCAAGCTTTAGGTTATTGAGAGAGAGTCTAAGTCTAAGCCTAAGTCTATCCTTATAACGCTCCTTATATTTTTGTAAACTCTTGCTTTCAACATTGCTATCAGACTTGACCTCCAAGGGAAAAACTTCATTTTCACGTTGCACAAGAAAATCGACCTCATATCTGGGGTTGTCCATAGCCCAATAGCGAGGTGTAGCCTCAAAACTTCCAGATAAGGCTTGGAGAACATAATTTTCAGTCAAGGCACCCTTGAATTCTGTAAATAGTCTGTTACCCTCAGAAAAGGCAGTAGGAGCCAGTAAGGCTTGTCTTCTAAGAAGCCCCACATCCAGCATATATAGTTTGAAAGCAGATAAGTCATCATAGGCAGAAAGAGGTAAGCCAGGACCACTGCTGCGATATATTTTGTAAGCCAAATTAGCGTCGCAGAGCCACTGGAGGGCATCCTCGTATTCTCTGGCCCTAGCCCCTTCCTTAACAACCTTATATATAAATTTTTTGTTCTCCCTAGCCAATTGAGAAGGAATAGATTTCCAAATTAGGGATATTTTAGGAAAATCCCTAGGGTCAGGGTGCTTGGCAAAATCCCTTTCGTAGGCATCTAATATATTAGACAAAACCTCTTGCACCAGGTCAATATTACGTTCTTGAGTCCAGGCCCAGACGGCTTCAGGCATACCACCAGTTACATAGTACATTTTTAATTTTTCAACAAGGGGATTAAAAAATGCATCTGCAATAGGCTCGATTTTATCTATGGAATCCATATAAAGAACTAGATTTTCATCGCCATTGGCAATCAAAAACTCGCTTAGGCTCATAGGTTTAATGTCAAGGAAGTTTACCTTGCCTACTGGAAAAGAGCTAGGCTTGGAAAGGGAAATGCCCAAAAGAGAACCAGCACAGGCCACGTGGTATTGAGGAGTGTTTTCGTAAAAATATTTTAAAGAGTTAAGGGCATTAGGGCATTCTTGGATCTCGTCAAAAACGATTAAAGTATCTTCAGGCTTGTCAAAGCTTATGGTTTGTCCACTGGCCATTACAAGATTTTGCAAAATTCGAGCCACATCCTTAGTAGTTTCGAAGAATTGTTTGTACTCAGGACTTTCATCAAAGTTAAAATAAGCCAGATGCTTGTAATTGTCTTTGGCAAATTCCTTCAAAATCCAAGTTTTTCCCACCTGACGGGCCCCCTTTAGTATCAAAGGTTTCCTATATTTAGAATTCTTCCATTCAACAAGCTTTTTCATAGCAAATCTTTTCATAAAATCACCTCGAATCACATTATTATAAAAGATTATGTGTAAAAAATCACACTTTCGTATATTATAATGTGATTTATAAATAAAATCAAGTTGAAGACATGGCCGCTTTGTGATATAGAATAAATATTTTATCTGCCAATTTCCTCAAATCGGAGTCTTCTATTATTTTGATATTACTTTTTCC
>JBDHVO010000104.1:0-4605 GCA_039809675.1 Proteocatella sp. | reverse complement strand
CTCAGATTTCACCACCTTGTTTGCTATTCTTTCACTTACCAGCCAGTAATCAATTCTCCAGCCAGAATTGTTAATTTTGCTAGTTTTAACCCTTTGGGCCCACCAGGTGTACTTGCCTTTTACATCTCCATGGAGGTGGCGGAAGGTGTCCACGAAGCCTTTGTTTAAGAGGTTTGTAAATCCCTGGCGTTCTTCATCTGTAAAGCCGGCTGAACGCCTGTTGCTATCCGGATTCGCCAGGTCTATCTCATTGTGGGCAACATTAAAATCCCCTGTTGCAAGAACAAATTTTTCTTTATCTAGACTAGCTATATAGTCTGCATATTTTGCATCCCATATCTGACGGTCATCCAAACGATTAAGGGCGTCTCCCGCATTAGGCGTATAAACCTGTGTCAAGAAGAAATCCTCAAATTCAAGAGTTATTATCCTGCCTTCCGCGTCCATGGTTCCTGGTGCCTTTATAACAGGAAAAGAAACAGATGGTTTTAGACCTTTTTTATATAGAAACATTGTGCCTGCATAGCCTTTTCTAGCCGGTTCGACAGAATTGCTCCACACTGCCTCATAATCAGGGAAAAAATCCTCCAAAATTTCTAAGTGCTTTTTTGTAGGCCCCTTGGCTGGTAGCTTGGTTTCCTGCAGGGCTATTATTTCAGGATTATAGGTTATAAATGATTTCAATAAATCCCGGGATAAGATTGCTCTATCCGAATCACTTGTTAGGGCTGCATTTAAGGAATCGATGTTCCATGAAATAAGCTTCATTACTTTCTCCTTCCTGTTATTCACTGTATTTCAATTTTATCATTATTTATATATCTTTTCCACTTTGATTTGTGACAGACTCTAAAAAATAGGCTATAAGTAATATACAATTACCCCTAGCCTACTTACTTTTTTATTTTACTAACTGATAATAGAGTCCTTTTGTCGTACTAAACCATACCAGTTTACCAAAACGTTTTTTTGGCACACGAACGCTGAGATCCCATTCAGGGTACTGTTTGTATACAGTAAGGTTATCCCCAGTCAGGGTGGCTACAAAGGATATGTAGTTTTCCTTTTTCATTTCATGATTGCTTGTTACATGCCATTCACCATCTATGGTTTCAATGAATAGCTTGTTTTCTTCATCGGCCTTTTGTAAGACCTCTTCCGGAACCCTTCTGCCGCAGCAGGATATCTCTGCCTTGCCTGTGCAAAGAGTAATGTTGTGACAAATAGGGCAGATGTGAAATTTAGTGTTCTTCATGTTTCCTCCAACAAAATCTTCACTTGACACACTACCAGCTAGAAGGCTTGCCAGATCAAGTCCAAGAATCTCGGCCAGGTCATTTAGAAGCGAAACTTCCGGACATCCAAGTCCCCTCTCCCACTTTGATACTGTTTTGTCGCTTATCTTGAGCTTGTCAGCAAGCTGCCTTTGTGTCATATTCTTTTCTTTTCTTACTTGTTTGATTATATTACCAACTGAGGTGTTTTGCATTGTTTTTCCTCCTGACATAAGCATATCTTATTTTGACTTGCTTGACAATAAACGCTCCGTAGAGAAAACACTGGGATAGGCAGAGGTAGCCCCTTAAGGAAACCTATATCCTACCCTACTACCACGACCAGTGGCTACCACTAGCTGGATTCTCACTTTTACTCTCTTTAATAGGATTTCTATTTACTATCTGCTGGGCAGCTTTTGGATCAGTTTTCAAGTTAATTTTCTCCAAGTACGCAAAGATCTCTAACACAATCATGGCTTTGCTACTTGTTTATTGTGCTGTATCATTATTTTTATAATCAAATCCTTCAATTAACCTTCGGGAGCCATGCATGGACGCTATGAAGTCTGTGTTTTTTTTCTTAACACTGATTTAACACCCTTTTTGATATACTTGTCCCGTAGTAAAATAAAAAGGAGAAATTTAACATGAAAAAAAGAATCACCGCTTTGCTTGCAGCATCCTTTATGCTTATTGGAGGTCTTACTGGTTGCAGTCAGGACAAGGCCCCTTCCAGCCCTCAAAATGGCCAAACAGAGTCTACTTTTTTTGCTGAGATGGAAACACAGGATCTTGAAGGAAATCCTGTTGACAAGTCTATATTTGCAAACAACAAGCTAACTCTTGTCAATGTATGGAACACTGGTTGCACCCCATGCATTGATGAAATTCCTATTTTGGACCGGCTTAACAAAGACTATGCTAATAAAGGAGTAGCCGTAAAGGGCCTGATTTATGAGCTAAAGGCTGGCTTAAGTCCTGAAGACAGGCAGGCTGTTGATGGTATTCTCTCAAAGGCAAATACAAGCTACCAGCAGATCCTTATTTCAGAGGAAATGGCAGAGTCTGACCTACTAAAAAATATGATGGCCTTTCCAACAAGCTTTTTTGTGGATTCAAGCGGCAACATTATAGAAACAATTGAAGGGTCTAATGACTATGAAGGCTGGGCAAAAGCCATTGACCAGGCTCTTGCAGGGGTAGAATAACAATGAACAAGAGATTTAAATTTCATCCCCTGGGCCTTATCTTATTTTTAACCGGATGTATCTTACTAATGAATGGTATCCACAGGCAGGAGCATATTACCGTTGCAAAAAATTCTAATATGGTCTGCATGGAATGCATAGGGATAGGATAAGGAGAATGGAGATAACAAAAAAAATAAAAACCCATGCTAGGCTTTTGGTGCAAATTATCTTCACTGCCTTGTCAAACGGCTATGCGCTAGGCTTTGCTGAAGGCAAAATCTATCAAGGGGCAAGCAAGCAGGTGTGCGTTCCAGGGCTAAATTGCTATTCCTGCCCAGGAGCCATTGCCTCTTGCCCTATAGGATCACTCCAGGCTGTAATCGGAAGTAAGGACTATAACTTTTCATTTTATATAGTCGGGTTTTTGATGATCACAGGATCCCTGCTTGGTCGCTTTGTCTGTGGCTGGCTTTGCCCCTTTGGTCTGGTCCAGGATCTTCTCTATAAGATTCCCTTTGTAAAAAAAATCAAAAACGTCCCCTTTGACCGCCGGCTTCGCTACCTAAAGTATCTTATACTTGCAATCTTTGTCTTTGCAATGCCTCTTTTGCTTACAGGTTATGCGGGATATGGGAGCCCTTGGTTTTGCAAACTAATCTGTCCTTCAGGCACCCTCTTTGCAGGTCTTCCTCTTATTACTACAAACCCTGGGTTTCAAAAGGCCTTAGGCTTTTTGTTTGGCTGGAAGACCTTAGTCCTTATTGTTACTATAATAGGGTCAAGTATGATTTACAGGCCTTTTTGTAAATATATCTGTCCACTTGGGGCAATCTACAGCCCCTTCAATAAATTTTCGCTTTATAGATATGAGGTGGATGCCAGAAAATGCACAGGGTGCGGTATCTGCACCCAAGCGTGTCAGATGGGGATCAGGGCGTATGTTGACCCAAACAGCCCTGAATGTATAAGGTGTGGTAAGTGCCTTAGGGCCTGCCCTACAAAAGCGATTAATACCACTTTGAGAAAATCTATGCTATTATAGGTGTATATTTTCGCAAATACTTATATTTATTTTAGAAGGGAGGCGGGGCTCATGAAAATCCTGGTTGTTGAAGATGAAAGAGAGTTGCTGGAGGCTCTCGGCGAGGGGCTAAGGCTGAGAGGTTATTATGTAGACTTGTGTGACAATGGTCGGGAGGGTCTTGAGATGGCTGAGCTGGAAGATTATGATCTTATTTTGCTTGACCTAAACCTACCAGATTTAGATGGTCTTGCAATTTTGCAGGAGCTTAGAAGGCAGGACATAAGGAGCCAGATTCTAATCCTGACTGCTCGATCAAGTGTATTAAGTAAGGTGGAGGGGCTGGATCTTGGCGCAGATGACTATTTGACCAAGCCCTTTGCCTTTTCCGAATTAGAGGCTCGAGTTCGCTGTCTCTTAAGGAGGCACCACAATGAAAAATCCTCTGATATTTTATTTTCAGACTTACGCTTTGATACCCTCTCCCGCACCCTATATGCAAAAGAGGAGCCCATCTCCCTTACAAAAAAAGAAACAGCTCTTATTGAATACCTGCTCTATAATAGGGACAGGCTAGTAAGCAGTGAAGACCTTATCAGCCATGCCTGGGACAGTAGTGCGGATGCCTTTAGTAATTCTATCCGGGTCCACCTTTCGTCCCTAAGAAAAAAAATCAGGGCTGGCCTTGGCTATGACCCTATTGTAAATAAGGTAGGAGAAGGCTACATATTAAAGAGCAAGGAGGACGGCTATGTTTAAAGCAAAATCAATCCGTACAAAGCTTACTATCCTAACAACTGCCCTCCTTTCACTTTGCTGCTTTATACTGGTTGAGCTTTTGAATTATTCAACCTCCATTAGACTTGATGGGATTGACCTTCCTAATAAGGCGCAAATAGGAATGGACATAACAATCTCGCTGGACTCTCTGGTTAATACTTTGAGGCTTGAGGCCTATTTTTATCTGGCTTTGGTGGTGGCTACTGGCAGCCTGTTGACCTGGTTTCTTCTTGGCAGGTTCTTGAAGCCGCTTCACAATCTGACTGAACACATGAAAAATACCAGTCCTGCTACTCTTGATCAGAAAATAAAGTCAGGCGGCTACCACGATGAAATT
>JBDHVO010000103.1:0-4651 GCA_039809675.1 Proteocatella sp. | reverse complement strand
GGAAAGCTCTGAGAAATAGCCTGACGCAAGGTGTCAACGTCATTTGTATAAAGACTCATAACGTCCCCATGGCTATTATTATCAAAAAATCCTACAGGCAGGGTCTGCATATGCTCAAACATATCATCTCTTACCTTCCTCAAGGTTCCCTGCTCAACCGTCACAAGGATTCTGTTGTAGATAAGGGTGGCTACAAGGCCTATAAAGTAAACTATGGCCATCATGGCAATGGTTTTCAAAAGATCACTGTAAACCGGATTTTGCGTGCCTACAAGAGGGAGGATGTGGTCATCTATAATCGCCCTTATAAAAAGAGAGGAGGCAGCCGAAGCCCCGGCACTTATCACAATACCTATCCCTATAACAGCAAGCTGCCAGCGAAATTCAGCCATATAGGATAAAAGTCTTTTTATAGTACCTTTTTTAAAGGCTTTTCTGGGGTTTTTCTGAGGCCCTTTCATCTCTGCCCCGCCTTCAATTTTGTCTATCTTCTTATTCATGTAAGGCACCTCCTTTGTTTTGGGATTCATATACTTCCTTGTAGATGCTTGAAGTATCCATAAGGTCTTTATGCTTTCCAATCGCACTTATCCTGCCCTCATCCATTACTATGATTTTATCGGCATCCATTACAGAGGCAACCCTTTGAGCTATGATTATCTTGGTTGTGTCAGGGATAAAGCTTTTAAAGCCTTCCCTGATCAGCTTATCTGTTTTTGTATCAACAGCAGAGGTTGAATCATCCAGAATCAGAATCTTGGGAGTCTTAAGCAGGGCTCTGGCTATGCACAGCCTCTGCCTTTGCCCTCCTGATACATTTGTCCCTCCCTGGTCTATCCAGGTATCGTAGCCATCCGGGAAAGCATTTATAAAGTCATGGGCCTGGGCCAGTCTGCAGGCCTCCAGCATTTGCTCATCAGTAGCATTTTCGTTTCCCCACCTTAGATTATCTTTAATAGTTCCTGAAAAGAGGACATTTTTCTGTAGCACCATGGCAACTGCATCACGCAGGGTTTTAAGGTCGTAATCCTTTACATTTGTCCCCCCTACGCTTACTATACCTGCTGAGGCATCATAAAGCCTTGGGATAAGCTGGACCAGGGATGATTTGGCTGAGCCTGTGCTGCCGATTATTCCAATAGTTTCTCCGCTCTTTATATGGAGGTTAATGGTATCAAGGACTGGTTTACCTTCTTTTTTGTGGTAGTAAAAGGATACCTTGTCAAAATCTATGGAGCCATCTTTTACCTCCATTACAGGGTTTGCCTTGTTCACAAGGTCACTCTTTTCCTCTAAAAGCTCTGTAACCCTCTCTGCAGAAGCTCTTGAAATAATAATAAAGACAAAAACCATAGACAGCATCATAAGACTCATAAGAATTTGCATATTGTAGGTTATAAGACTGGTTAGCTCGCCTGTAGAAAGGCCAAGAGTAGCATTGTTGCCGCTGGCAATTATGGCCTTTGCCCCAAACCAGGACAGCATTATAAGGCTGGCATAAACACTAAGCTGCATAAGGGGCATATTAAAGGCCAGCCTTTTTCCTGCCATGGTAAAATCATCAAATATTTCCTTGGAAATTTCCTCGAATTTTTCAACCTCGTAGTCTTCTCTAACAAAGGATTTAACAACCCTTATGCCGTGAAGGTTTTCCTGAACCCTATTGTTCAAGCCATCATACTTCTTAAAAACCCTTACAAAGACAGGATGGACCTTATGGATTATAAAAAAGAGGCCAAAGCCAAGAAAGGGAATAACCCCAAAAAATATCATAGACATTTTGGCATCTATCCTAAAGGAAAATACAAGGGCAAAAATCAGCATCATGGGAGCCCTTACCCCCATCCTTATAACCATCTGAAAGGCATTTTGGAGATTGGATACATCTGTTGTCAGCCTTGTTATTATACTTGCAGTCGAAAACTTGTCTATATTTGAAAAGGAAAAGTCTTGTACGTTATAAAACATATCCTGACGCAGATTTTTGGCAAAGCCTGCAGAGGCTACGGCAGCATGTTTTCCTGCAAGCACCCCTGTGAAAAGAGAAACTGCAGCAAGTACCACAAGCACTAGCCCCATTTTCCACACATAGGCCATATCCCCCTGGCTTATTCCCTTATCTATTAAAACCGCCATTACAGTTGGTATGGCGATCTCCAAGACCGATTCTATGGTCACATATACAGGCGCCAGAATCGCATCCTTTTTAAACTCTCTAATTCTTGTTAACAGTTGTTTAATCATATGGTCTCCTTACACTAATTTTGTCTTACCAAGCCTGAAATCATAAGCTAGTCTGACCTCTAAGCCTTGTTTTTCTGTAAATTATTCTTCATTCTTTCGAAATACTCAAGAAGCTGATCTACCTCCTCCTTACTAAAGCCATCCAGCATCATCCTTTCCATTTTTGCAGACTCTTCCATCATAATCTTGCTTATTTCTCTGGATTTGCTCGTAAGACTTATTTTTTTTAGTCTGGCATCCTTGCCTGAGGTTTCTCTTTTAATGAGGTCTTTGTCCTCCATCAAGCTCAGGACCCTTGAAGCGGTAGATCTTGTTATTGTAAACCTTTCCTCAATATCCTTTTGAAAAATATCTCTGTCTTCATTTTCAATCAAAAACCCTATTATCCAGCCATTATTGCCGGTAATATCCTTTATTTCTTCGGAATTTGAAGAAAAAAATAAATACCTTCTCATGATATTGTTTAAAGCCCTAAGCTGGACTACTACATGCTTTTTATCCATACTGCCTCTCCTATATAAAGCCTTGCAGGGCTTATCTAAGCTGCCAGCAAGGCTTTATAATAATTGTTTTATATACAACAAATTATAAACAGGTCAGATTATTTTGTCAAGAAAAGATATTGAAATCACAAATGCAAATAAATCTACCCATATAAAATTGATGAAGGTAAAATTATAAGAAAAATTACCTATATTGAATAGACGTGGGTAAAATTTAGCGATATAATACCTATATAATGGAGGTGTATGTAATGAGTGAGCAAAAATTACCTATGTTGCCACCGAACGCTGAATTAGAAACGAAAGCAGTGCTAAAGCAACTGGCGAGAGCCAATCGTGCATTGGCTGAACTGAAGGGTTATGCAGATACAATTCCGAATAAACATATTTTAATAAATGCGGTCATGATTAATGAAGCTAAGGATAGCTCTGCAATTGAAGATATTATAACAACTCATGATGACCTATATAAAGCGATGAGTGATGCAAGCGGAGCAAGTCCAGCTGCAAAGGAAGTTGTCAGCTATAGGACTGCTTTGTGGCAAGGGTATGAGTTAGTTAAGACTCAGGAAATGCTTACAACAAATACGATTGTGGAGATCCAAGGGACGATTGAAAAGAATCGTGCAGGAATAAGAAAGTTGCCCAGTACCATACTCCGAAATGAAAGAACCGGTGAAACTGTTTATACACCACCTGCAGGAGAGGCTGAAATCAGAGAGCTTTTAAGCAATCTCGAAAAATACATCAATGAAGACTATAATGATGTCGATCCATTGATAAAGCTGGCAGTCATCCACTACCAATTCGAAAGCATCCATCCCTTTTATGATGGCAATGGAAGGACAGGCAGAATCATAAATGTGCTTTACCTGGTATTGAAGGAATTGCTTGATAGTCCTATCCTTTATTTGAGTAGCTATATAATCAGGAACAAGTCGGCATATTACAGGCTTCTTCAGGAAGTCCGAACCCATGAAAACTGGGAGCAATGGATTGTCTATATTCTCACAGGTATTGAAGAAACAGCAGAAGAGACATTGCGGTTGGTAAAAAGAATCAATGCAGAAGTTGAAGCCATGAGTGCAGAGATTAAGGAAAAACTACCGAAAATATATTCAAAAGAATTAATTTCTTTGTTATTTTATGAGTTTTATACAAAAACCGTCTATATTGAAAATGGCTTATCGGTAACAAGAAAGACTGCGGTGAATTACCTATCTTCTCTTGAAAAAGAGGGTTTTCTTACTTCTGAAAAGATAGGTAAGGAGCGGATTTATCAAAATAAAAGACTGTATGATTTGGTTAAGTACGGGCAATAAGGGGTGGTATAAAATGTAGCCTGTGAGTGTAGCAAAAATCAAAAAATCGGGCAGCAGTTGACTAATCTCAAAGCACCTGGAGTATCTAGCTTGATTATTCAATCAGACTAGATACTCCAGGTGCTTTAGAAATTAGTTGCCTACCTGATACTGCATATATACCAGGCGGCCCTCTTATCTACATTTATTTTTTTGACGCTTGGAAATACCATCCCCACTTCGCCTTCAGCGACTTTGATGAAGTTAAAGTAATCCCCCCGCTCCAGCCACTCTGCTATATTGGTATGGACTGCCCTCTTGTCGTTGTAGTCATGAATAATTACATATTTTTTTGCAATCCTTCTCATTTCTCTATAAAGGGCAATCCTTTCCTCATGAGAAAGGCCATGGGCAACATAGGAGGTGAATACTATATCAAAGGATTTGTCGGCAAAAGGCAGCCTTTCTCCAGCCTTTACAAGATTTATCTCCACGGCTGTGCCCTCAAGCTTTTTTCGTGCCTGCTTTATCATACCTTCAGAGGCATCCACCCCTGCACAGCTTATTCCTTTTTCATTAATAACGGCCAAAAAAGCTCCCGTC
>JBDHVO010000102.1:0-4678 GCA_039809675.1 Proteocatella sp. | reverse complement strand
ACTAGGATATTTAAGTCCTAAAGAATATAAATTACATAACCTTAAAAAAACTGTCTAAATAAGTGTTGACAATCCAGATCTCTACTTACTTGGTCAACCACTTATCCACCACAATGGTTACTTGTTGATTTTTATGAGAATGTTTTCTCATAAAAAGTAGATCCACCTCAAAAAGAGTTTACTCAGATTCTTTATGCTATTTAATTTCAAACAATACTATCCACTCGCTTTATATTTGACAGTAACTTCGTCACTTCATAATACTTAAAGTAATTTTGTCTACACAACCTATCCATTTTTAATCCTGTCAACTCAACCCTACAACATTTCCATCATTGATGTGTTCGCTCTGATTTATAAAATAAAAAATCCGAGGGCCAGAGTTTCTACTCCGACCCTCGAAAATCCTTTTATTTCAAGGTTTTCTAAGCCATTACCTATCTTCTTTTGTTATCAACACCACACACTCAACGTGATTAGTATTTGGAAATTGATCCACCGCCTTATAGTCCACAATCTTGTAGCCAGCCAGCTTAAACTGGTCCAGTTCCTTAGCAAAGGCTTTTGGGTTGCATGATACATAAATAATTTCTTTTGCTCCAAAAGAGAGCACATCATTTATAGCTTTTGGATGCATTCCTGCTCTTGGTGGATCTAGAATTATTATATCCGGTTTATTTTCAAGGCTACTAACTACATCTTTTACGTCTCCTGCTGTATAATGGGCGTTTTCAACTTCATTGATTGTGCAGTTTTCATTGGCCATTTCCACTGCTTCTTCAATTATTTCTATCCCTATAACCTCTTTTACTCTTGATGAGGATATGATTCCTATTGTTCCAGTTCCGCTGTAAAGGTCAAAGAGGGTTTTTTCTTTTGCATTTTTCAGCATATTTATAACTTCTTCATAGAGAACCTCTGCCCCAGATGTGTTGGTTTGGAAGAATGAAAATGGAGAGATTTTAAATTTATAGCCCAGTAGTTCGTCATAAATATGGTCGTTCCCATAAAGTATGTTAAGCTTATCGCAGATAACGGCATCGCTAAATGAATCGTTTACAGTATGCAATATCCCTTTTATTGTAGCTTTTGTATCCAAAGACAGAAGGAGGTCCACATAGTCATTAAAGTCATAATCTATTTGGGATGTAGTTACAATATTTACCATAATTTCGCCTGTGTTATGACCTTTTCTTACTACTAGGTGTCTTAAAAAGCCTTCTCTTTGCATGATTTTATAAAAAGGGAGCTTTTCTTTTTGAAAAAAATCTACGGTTGCTATTAGAATTTTTCTATAGTCTTCATCTACTATAAGGCAGGTATCCACTGTCACTATGGAGTTGGATTTGGTTTTCATGTGCATGCCAAGGGCAAGGGGTGCCCCTATGGCCTCATTACCAAAGGTAAATTCCATTTTGTTTTTATATTCAAGATTTTTTTTGCTTGGTATTACTGTAAAGTTTGTTAGTTCTTTGTGTCCAGCTTCTTCAAACAGGGTGTTTAGCTGGTCTGCTTTTATTTTGAGCTGGTCTTCGTAGGCTACTGACAAGATGCTGCAGCCTCCGCAGATATTGAAATGATCGCAGGTCTGCTTGGTTTCTAGGGGGGAAGCCTCTATTACCGACAGCATTTTCCCTTCAATTTTGTCTTTTTTAATTCTTTTTATGAGTACCTTCAGCTTTTGGCCTGGAATTGCATTTTTTACATATACTTTTTTGTCTTCAAAGAATCCATAGGATTCTCCGCCAAATTCAAGCATATATATATTAAGTTCAATTACGTCTCTTTTTTTCATATTAGCTCCTATAAATCTTTTATCAGTTTTTGAAATTCTTCTTCTGTTAGCTCCCGATATTGTCCTATTTTTAGATTTTCGTCTAGATTGAGTTTCCCCATCCTGACTCTTTTAAGGTATTTTACCTTGAGTCCTACAGCTGCAAACATATTTTTCACCTGATGAAATTTGCCTTCGTGTATGGTTACATGGCAACGGGATATGTTCTTGTCTTCGTCGTAGTCAAGAAGTAGCAGTTTTGCCGGCATAGCAAAGTAGCCTTCCATCTGCATGCCTTTTGCAAATTTATCTATATGCTTTGGGAGGACCTGACCTGCTGATTCCACATAATATTCTTTGTCTACATGATTTTTGGGAGACAATAGTTTATGTGTCAGTTGACCATCATTTGTAATGATAAGAAGGCCTTCTGTATCCTTGTCAAGTCTCCCAACTGGAAATGGTTCATAGTGTCTATACTCATCATCTAAAAGCTCTATTACTGTTTTGTCGTGGTTATCAAAGGTTGCTGATACTACTCCATCGGGCTTGTTCATCATAAGATAGATATTTTTTATATATTTTACTTCTTCTTCATCAAAAAGAACCTTGTCTGTGTCTGTGTCGATTATTTTCCCTGGGTCTTTCTCCACTATAGCATTTACTTTTATAAGGCCCATTTTTGCATGTCTTTTTATTTCGCTACGACTTCCTATTCCCATATTGGCCAGCAGTTTATCTATTCTCATTTTACTCATTAGAGGAGCCTCCAGTTTTTATTGTAGAAATTTTTTGCAGTTTTATTTTTTATTTTGGTGTAACCCAAGGGATATTTATCTGCGCATACAAAATAAAGTCCATCTGGCAGGTCAATGTCAAGGGTTTCGCATTTCAAGTATTTTGTTAGATTCATGTCATCTAAGGCAAGACTTATTGTGTTCTTTAGATCTTCTTTTTTGAGGGACATAATTAAGGCTGAGGATGGCTCAAACGTCCCTCTGGCTGCGTCTCCCAAATAAAGGCCATTTCTTATAATCCTGAATTTTGCTCCCTTAGTGTCAAGGATTTCTTTGTATATGGATGTCCCGTTTACAGTAATTTTTTCTGTATCAATTATTCTTGTCAGGTGGTCACTTAAAAATTCAGTAAGTGCCTTTATTATGGCTTCTTTTGATTGTTGGCCCTTATCCAGGGGATTAATTCTTTTTAAGTCTTTGTTTTTAGATTTTTTTTCTTCTCTTGGTAGTTTTTTTTCTGTAGCTTGTGTGAGCTTTTCAAGATAGACTTCTTCAAAATCGTCCTGTCTTTCAAGAGAAAAATTCATAGCATTATTCAAAAGCTGATCTTGGTATGTGCTTGTTTTTTTCCTTAGGAGGCAAAGAAAGTGTCCTTCTCCTTTTATTTTGTGGGGATATAGTCTGAAAGCCTTTATCCCCATAAGACCTTGGCTAAATCCGTATTCACTTGCCTCTGGGTGCTTTTTCCATGTATCTACGGCTTCAAAGTCTTGATTTTTTTCAAGGAACTTTAATATAACTTCTTCGTTTTCTTTTGTATTAAAGGTGCAGGTCGAATACATTAGCATTCCGTCATCTTTTAGCATTTTTGAGGCTTCTGTCAGTATATGAAGCTGGAGATCTGTTATATCTAAAATCAACTCTTTGTAGGATTTTATTATAGAGGAATCTTTTCTGAACATCCCCTCTCCAGAGCAGGGGGCATCTACTAGTATCCTGTCAAAGTATCCGCCAAAAAAACCTGCCAGCTCTTCTGGAGCAGCATTTGTTATGACCGCATTTGTTATTCCCTGAATTTCAATATTTTTCAAAATTGCCTTTGTCCGTTTTAAGGATATATCGTTGGCTACAAGAAGGCCTTGAGCCTGGAGTTTTGCGGCTATTTGAGTACTTTTACCTCCGGGTGCTGCGCATAGGTCAAGAACTCTCATGCCAGGCTTTATGTCCATATATTCAACGGGACTCATGGCTGAAGGTTCTTGTATATAGAAAAGTCCTGCATTATAAAGGGGTGATTTTGCTGCCGATTCTTCGCTGGCACCTGAATAATAATATCCCGTGCTACACCATGGTATTGGCGAGTTTTCTTTAAGGTCAAGCTGGCCCTTGTATTTATTTAGAAAATCTGTTTTTGAAATTTTCAGAGTATTGATCCTTATTCCCCGGTGCCAGGGCTCTTCATAGGTTTTTATAAAAGCTTCAAACCCGTCGCCCAGCATAGCTTGCATATCTTTAATAAATTGAGTTGGTAATTTATTCATAGTAATCCTTTAGAATATATTTTGTTAATTATACCATATTTACGACTTTTAGTTATGTCTTAGTTTGGGTTTCAAGCCTTTATTCATTTATGTATATGGATTTTCATGTCTTTTTTAAGTTATAATATATGTAGTTTGTTTTTGTACGATTAAATGCAGGAGGTGATTTATGGACAAAAAATATATTCTATCTATTGATCAGGGAACCACCAGTACACGAGCGATTATTTTTGATAAAAATACCAATATCGTAGGCTCTGCTCAAAGGGAGTTTGAACAAATCTTTCCAAGGCCGGGCTGGGTGGAGCACAATGCCAATGATATCTGGGCCAGTGTGCTCGCTGTTATAGCCGAATCCCTCACAACTTCAAATATTTCTCCAAGTGAAATTGCAGCTATTGGCATTACCAATCAAAGAGAAACTACTGTAATCTGGGATAAAAATACAGGGTTTCCTATTTATAATGCAATTGTATGGCAAAGTAGGCAAACCTCAGATATTTGCGAAGCTTTAAAGGCTTCAGGATTAGAAGATCTCTTTTACAAAAAGACTGGCTTGATAATTGATGCGTATTTTTCGGCAACCAAAATAAAGTGGATTCTTGACATGGTCGAAGGAGCCAGGG
>JBDHVO010000101.1:0-4697 GCA_039809675.1 Proteocatella sp. | reverse complement strand
TTACTTTACGGATGCCTTTAACCAGCTTGCAGAGTTTTTGCAAGGCGAGCTAAGACTCCTGTGTTTCCTCGATGAACTACCATTTTCGCTGAGGTAGACCCTTCCCAGAAGGAAAATATAATCCTTGCCCTAAAAAAAAGAGGCCATGTAGTTGGCTATATGGGAGATGGGATAAACGATGTGCCTGCCCTTCATGCGGCAGATGTGGGGATTTCTGTTGATACTGCCGTTGATTCGGCCAAGGAAACTGCTAACCTTGTTCTTCTTGAAAAAAGCCTCAAGGTGCTTAACAAGGGAATTGAGCTTGGCAGAAGCACCTTTGAAAATACTATTAAATACATCCAGATAACAACAGGGGCAAATTTTGGTAATATGTTTAGTATGGCGGGGGCCTCGCTCTTTATGCCCTTTCTGCCTCTTTTGCCCAAACAAATACTCTTGATAAATTTTCTTACGGATTTTCCGGCAATAGCCCTTTCGGGAGATGCAGTAGACAGCGAAAGGCTGAAAAAACCGAGAAAATGGGATATAGGCTATGTAAGAAACTCTATGATTGTCTTTGGTCTGACCAGCTCTGTTTTTGACTATATGACCTTTGGAGTCCTGCTTCTGGGCTTTAGGGCAGACGAAAAGCTCTTTCAAAGCTCCTGGTTTCTTCTTTCAATCTTTACAGAAATTATGGTGCTTCTTATAATGCGAACCAAAAGATCCTTTTTCAAAAGCAGGCCGGCCCCTCTTTTGCTCTACTCTGTTATGGGGGTGGGGCTTGTAAGTCTGGCAGCAGCTTACCTGCCTGTAAATAAGATTTTTGCTATTGAGCCTGTGCCAGGGCCAGTACTGGCCTCCCTGCTGGGGGTGCTTATACTTTATATTATAACAACTGAGCTGGTAAAATACGCCTTCTACAAGAGGATGGGTGATAGAGATGGTAAAAAATAAAAAGAAGATTTATAAAGTACTTCTCCTGGCAGGTATTTTTCTGATACTAGGGCTGGCTTACAGCTTTTTTAGTAATTATTTTGTGAACATCAGGCTTGAGGCTGTGGAAATTCCTGATAAGCACAGGAAACTATTGGTAGTAGCCCCTCACCCTGACGATGAAGCCCTGGGGGCGGCTGAGCTTATGAAAAAATCCCTTGAAAAGGGGGCAGAAGTGAGAGTGGTGGTTGTTACAAATGGAGATGGTTATACGGAAGCTGTAGATATAGATGAAAGAAAGGTATTTCCAAAGCCAAAGGATTATATAGACTTTGCTTATGAAAGGCAGGCAGAAACCCTTGCAGCCATGGAATATATAGGCCTTAAGGAAGATATGATTTATTTTTTGGGCTATCCTGACGGAGGCTTATCTCATCTTTTGAAAGAAAACTTCAACAAACCCTATACGAGTAAATATACCAAAAGAGATTTTAGCCCCTACCCTAACAGCTATAGGAGAGAAGCTCCCTACACAGGGGAGAGCCTGCTTGAAGACCTAAGCTCTGTAATTGCTGCCTATAAGCCTGATTATATAGTCTATCCTCAGGCTGCTGATTATCATCCCGACCATAGAGCAGTCAGCAGTTTTGTAAGTGAGGCTCTGGAAAAATCTGGCTACAAGCCTAAAGAATATCTTTATCTTATCCACCAGGGTGACTGGCCGGTGCCCAGGATGCTGGACAAAAAGAGGTATCTTGTTCCCCCTGATAAGCTTGAGGATAGTGGTCTTTCCTGGTCCACCCTGGATATGACAAAGGAAGAAACAGACGAAAAAGAGAAAATAATCAGGATCTACAAAAGCCAGTTCCCTGTTTTAGAAAACCTTATGCTGGCCTTTGCCAGAAAAAACGAGCTATTTGCCTACGATGCCCACGAATTTGTGAAAAATTAGAGAGGAAGTGCAGCTTTTAATAAAAAGCTGCGCTAAAGTCTTGCATCTTATCTTGAGGCGTGTTATAATAACTGAGTTAAGTTATGAATATTATATCGGGAAGAGGTGAAAGCAAATGAAACCGGGAATTCATCCTAAATATAACGAAGTGCAGGTAAGCTGTGCTTGCGGAAATACATTTGTTGCAGGGTCTACAAAAGACGAGATCAAAGTAGAAACTTGTTCAGCTTGCCATCCTTTTTATACTGGCCAGAGTAAGTCAATAGAAAAAGGTGGAAGAATCGAGAAGTTCAACCAAAAGTTCAAGAGAAAATAGCCTGAAGAACACAGAAGTCTGTGTTCTTTTTGCTTTAAATATGATATAATATTGTAGATAATTTTGTGAGAGGATCAAAGCTTTATGTACAGACCGACAGGGCATGGATACATTGAAATTGTAGTAGGGCCAATGTATTCAGGAAAAAGTGAAGAATTAATAAGAAGAGTTAAAAGAGCGGAAATAGCAAAGCAAAAGGTGCTTGTGTTCAAGCCCTCCATAGACAACAGATATTCGGCCAGCGATGTTACCAGTCATAATGGTTCTGCCATCAGCGCAATCCCTATAGATAATCTCTCGGAGGTCTGGCAGTATATAGACTCAAAGGTTCAGGTAATTGGCTTCGATGAAGTTAATTTTTTCGACAAGGAAATAATAAATACGGTTACAAGACTGGCTAATATGGGAATAAGAGTAGTGTGCGCCGGCCTTGATATGGATTTCAAGGCAGAGCCCTTTGGGGCAGTGCCTGACCTTATGGCCATGGCCGAATTTGTGGAAAAATTGCAGGCAGTATGCCTTGTATGCGGCCAGCCAGCCACAAGAACCCAGAGGATTATTGATGGCCAGCCTGCAAAGTATGACGATCCAGTTATTTTGGTTGGGGCTACAGAAAGCTATGAAGCCCGCTGCAGGTGTCATCACATTGTAAGATAGGAGTAAGATGGAATACAAAAAATTTGTACCGGCGGGAGGCCAGGCCCTGATTGAAGGGGTTATGATGAAGTGTGGCTCATCCAAGGCTGTTGCAATAAGAAAACAAAATGGTGAAATAACAGTAAAGAGGACAAATCTTGGGGGCCAGCTTGAAAAAGGCGGCTTCCGCAAGCTTCCTTTTTTGAGGGGGATGTTTGTCCTTATAGATTCAATGATTGAAGGCGGAAAGGATATGACCTATTCCGCTGAAGTATATTCCGAAGGAATTGAAGAAGAAAAGGGCAAATTTGAGCTATGGCTTGAAAAAAAGTTTGGCGACAAGCTGGACAAGGTCTTTACAGCCTTCTCCCTGCTTTTGTCAGTGATGCTTGCTGCAGGCCTTTTTATATTTTTGCCGACATTTTTTGCAAAGGGCAGTGAAACTACAAAAACTGCCATAATCTCCCTGAGGGAGGGAGCCTTCAAGCTGGGGATCTTTGTAATCTACCTTCTTGCCATGTCTCAGATGAAGGATATAAAGAGGGTGTTTCAGTATCATGGAGCTGAGCATAAGTCCATATTTGCCTACGAAAAGGGCCTGCCTCTTACGCTAGAAAACGTAAGGGATATGCCAAGGCTTCACCCAAGATGTGGAACCAATTTTATGTTTGTTGTAATTGTTATAAGCATAATAATATTTACCTTCGTGGATGTGAGGAATGTGTGGCTGAGGTCTCTGATAAAGCTTTTAGCCTTTCCCCTTGTATCGGGGATTTCTTATGAAGCTATAAGGCTGGCAGGCAAGTACCAAAATGCCTTTACAAGGGCCCTTATTATGCCGGGGCTTTTGATGCAGTATATAACTACCAAGGAGCCGGATGATTCCCAGATTGAGGTTGCCATTGCATCGCTTAGGGCAGTCCTGGAGGACGAGGCGATTATTGACAAGCCGGCTGAAGAACCAAAGGAAGAGGTTCAGGAGGAAGAAGCTGTAGATCTTGAGCTGGGCAAGGCGGCAAATGAGTAGCAAGGGACCAGTAAAAATAAATGATTTGCAAAAGCTTGGCAGGCACAGGCTTTCTGCTAAAATGGAATTTAACTCTGCGGCCCTTGAAACAGATATCCTGCTGGGCGAGGCTCTTAAAAAAGACCGGCTTTACCTTATGCTTAACCCAAATGAAGCAGTAGGAGATGATCAGGAGGAGAACTTTTACAGGCTCCTTGATAAACGAAGCACCGGTTATCCCATGGCCTATTTGCTTGGTCACAAGGAGTTTATGGGCCATGATTTTTTGGTCTATGAGGGGGTCCTGGTACCAAGGGACGATACCCAGGTTGTTATAGACCTGGCATCAGAGGCCATAGAAAAGCTAAAAAAGAGCCCTGGCTCGCTTAAAGGACTTGAAATTGGTCTTGGGACAGGGATTATAAGCCTTATCCTGCTTATTAAATTTAAAAACCTTGAAATGACTGGGGTTGATATAAATCCTCTAGCCCTTAAAAATGCCAGGGATAATATTAACCATCTTGAAGGCCAGGAGAATTCCCCGGCTTGCAATCTAAGGGACAGACTAAGTGTCAGGGAGTCGGATCTCTTGGATTCTCTCAGCCTCAAAGAGGGAGCCCTTGATTTTGTTATATCAAATCCCCCCTATATCCAGTCAGGGGTAATAAAAACCTTAAGCACTGATGTAAAGGATTTTGAACCTCTTTCAGCCCTTGATGGAGGAGCAGACGGCCTTGATTTTTATAGAAAAATAATAGAGAAATCCCTGCCCTATATAAAAAAAGGTGGCTTAATTGCCTTTGAAATCGGCTACGACCAAGGGCAAAGTATGAAAGACCTTATGGAAGCAGGAGGATTTTTGGATATCA
>JBDHVO010000100.1:0-4744 GCA_039809675.1 Proteocatella sp. | reverse complement strand
TAAAGGAGGATAAAGTGAAAAATATAATAAAAAAGGTTCTTATTCCTTTGATACTTATCATGACTGCCCTTATGCCATCAATCTCAATTGCAGCAGAGCCTGCAGGTGCTGGAGAAATAGCAGGAGTATGGAGCCAGAACGCTCCCCTTGTTGATAGCAACAACCCTGATGCCTTTTCCAGTATGGAATGCGGCTTTCAAATGGAAGCTGACGGAAGCGGCAAAGGCTGGATTGGCCACTATATCGGAAGGGCAAGCTATGCAAACGGCCAGATAGATGTTAGCTTTGACTCAAGCGACATGGCTCTTACAGCCCTTGTCGAAAAAGAAAGCGGTCAGCTTGTCTTATCAGCTACTGCAGTTCTGAACTACTCAACTATAGACGGGGAAGAAATAAGAGCAGTATATGAGTGGACCGATATGCGCCCTGTAGCAGGTCTTGGACAAGAAAATAAAGATATTGATTATGAATCCATGCCAAAAATAGTCCCTGTGCCAGGGACCGATGATTATGAATTCGACTGGGGGCAAAGCTCTGAAGCTTCTGGCCCAAGCCCGGCCCTTATTGCTGGAATAGCCTCTGCTATAGCAGCTACAATTGCAATCTCCCTTAAACTTGCTGGCGGCAGAGCAGCCGCCAAGTCTTCAGCAAGCATGGTCATTGAATCTGTAAGGGGCTCTCAGATTCTTGTAAACAAAGACCCCCTTACAGGCGAATGGATTAATTCAGAAACCGGGAATGTTGTAGATATGGAAAAGCATGGCGAGGCTCTGCGCCAGCACGAAGACAGTTTTTCAGACCAAAAAGCGCGAGATGCCCATCTGGCTAAAACAGGCCAAACCTCGATGGATATAGCCCTTAGGGATCTTGCCCATAGACAAAAGGAGGCCTTTGATGCCATCCAAAGGGAGATGGATGCCCGCCGCTTAGACCAGCTTAAGCGCAACCAGGAAAGCCTGGAGTGGGAGAGGAAGCACGCACAAGACCTCTCTGGATGGCCAAGAATTCTCGGTGATTGGGTTCGTAATATGGGAAGTGATGTTTCAGACCTTGCTAAGACCGGACAAGAAGCATTTGTAAGCCTGGGTCAGGACCTTGGAACAGCTGCGGGAAGGCTGGTGTATGACCCTCAAAGCATCAAAGATGCCATGGCTGACGGACTTAAATCTGCCAGAGATTCTCTGGCCCTTGCAAAGGAAAAACTCCTTGATAATGCAAGGGAGCTACAGAATAAACCCTGGATTGCAGTCCAAGCAGTAATGGAGGGAGGCAAAAAAGCCTTTGATTTTGCAACAGATCCCAAAAAACAACTTGACCTGGTCAAGGACATGGTTGGAATTAATGATTTTGCCGACTCTCTTGACTACAACCTCCCTCTTGCCCAGAGGATTGGAAAGGTCCTTACAGGAACCTTTAAATTGGGAACCAGCCTGGGAAGCATGGGGGTCGGCTCAACCTCCAAGGCCCTTGCTGAGGGCGGGAAAGTAGGGAGCAAAATCACAGCCACCCAAGGGATAAAGCCTTCCATAAGCTTTAAAGCCGGCCCAAAATATGCAAGCACTGGAAAAGCTGCCAATACTGGCGGAATCACTAAAACCTCACAAAAAATAATTCAAAATACAGCCGATGAATTCGGAGTCCAGATTAAGGTAAGGCCTACTACCCCCCAGGCGGAAAAATGGATAAATTCAGGTAAGGCAGCTCCAAAACCCATGGAAATCAAGGCAAAAACCCTTAGCAAGCTGGATGAGCTCCTTGGAGGGCCTCGTAATAGTGAGGGGCTTGCCGGCTACTACAAACCCAAATTGCCTCCAAAAAATATTATGCAGCAGCTATCTCCAGACTTACAAAAGGACCTTGTCTCACTCTATAAGGACAGACGTAGAGAATTTAATGCCCTTGCTGACAAGATGAAGAAGCTGGAGCTTAGCGGCAAATATAGGGTGGTTGAGGGCCGGATAATAAATAGCCAAGGTAAGTTTCTAACTGGAGACGTAGATGTCTTTGATGTTGTGAATTTTGATGGCAGTCCTATAAGCGAAAAAGTCAAGAAGCAGGTTCTTGATAGCATGATAAAGAAAAGCGGCTCCAACGTAATGCATGAAGACCTTATGTCCTGGACAGAGGGTGGAATAGATTTTTCTGCCAAGGCCAAGGAAAAAATGGTAACATCCGCTACAAAGCTTGACAAGGGAGTTACATCCTTTAACCCCCTGAACAAACCTATGGGGCAGATCTATAAAATTTAGGAGGCTAAGATGCAGAAAATACTGAACAAATACGAAAGAGCCGGCCTACTCAACCGATTGTGGGCTATAGCCGAGAACTATGACAATTTAATAGCAGATATTGAGCTTGGGGAGGAAAATTCCCAAGAAGTCCTTGAGATGGACCAGTCTACAAAGCTCCTGTCCGACCTTAGCGAAGAAATTGAGGAAATTATGACTCTTTACCTTGGAGGTCTTCCTATAAAAGATTTGTCCAGGTGCCCCTTTACAGGAGAAAAGTTGTCCATGGCAATTGACGATTTTGGTCTGGATGGACCCTTTTGGAACTACAACGCACCTAAAAGACCGGAAAATAACCTGCCCCAAAGCTTTTTTCCCTTGACGGAGCTCTTAAGCTTGGGGCAAGCCCAGAGGTTGCCCCCTTCCTATGTGCACCAGGGCCTGACCTTCCCTTTGTTCTTCCAAGACTTTTAAGCCTGGTTCAGGTAAAGGCGGTTGTCTCAGGTATCCAAATAGGTCCGCATACAGCCTATCCTATCGTCTATTATTCTGACCCCCTCCTATCTGGAGAAGCCAGAAATAACGACTGGGGCACAGGTCGCTACTGGGAAAAAACCAGCCTGGTTCCAGAGCTCTTTACTCCTGGCCACTATATAAATATTACTCCTGATACAGACGAATACGATTTTAATCTTGAGCCCTGGATAAAAAGCGGCAAGCTCTTGTGGATTGAAGAAGGAGATATAAATTTGACCCTCCACAGCCACCTCTCCGGCTGCCCCTACCTAAACCTCGAGGGAAGTCGCAAACAAAAGTTTATACAAAACGGAATCGTCTTTGAAGAAGATGAACCCGAATTTTTCAGTGAAGATGACTCTGATTTTAACCTATCAGACTTTCAAAAAACTCTTAGCGAGATTGAGGAGGACGCCCAATGAAGCAAGCACAAAAACTGCCTGTTTATAGTATAAAAAAATCCGATATACCAGCTCTTCTAGCAAATCTGAGCCTTGTCTGCAATGAAGGCTCAGAGCTTTACAGGCTTAGGAGTCTGCCCATGTCAAAGACAGACATAAGAAGTGCCTACTCTGACCTTTTGACAAACCCTGACTTTGTCTTGGCCCTGCGTATTGTAGCAAATCCAGACCTTTATGTAAGATCTCGCTGCTCTGGAATCCACGGAATATCTGAAACCAGGCTTCATTTCAAGAAAAGCGGTAAGGGAGTGCCTGTCCTTACAGAAGAAACTCAAACAGGCGAAATTCTCCTGACTACTTTCAAAAACCAAAGGGACTACCTCAAACTTTTTACTACCAGCTATACATCGGCAGCCCAAGACCCTGCTGCAAATTTTGCTCCGCCTCCCTTGGATTTGGATGAATTTCTCTTTATTTTGCATACGATCGATTCCTACCGCCGCATAAGCTATCAAAATATGCTTAGCCATGTTTTTTCGGATAATCCCCACATATTGGCAAGGGATTTTGCAGCTACAATGGCAGAATCCTTAAAATCCTCAGACCTTCGCTGGCTCCTGCCCGCATTTTTAGAATTAACTCCGGGCGTAGGTAACTATGAAACCAGTCTTGACGCCCAAAGGCTCGAAAAGCTAATAAGCCTTAGGTTTTTAAGGCCTGGAAAACTTGCTTCTGGCGAAGATGCCCTGATATTTGAAGAAGCCGGCCAGCTGATGGGGCTTGAATTCATGCAGTCCTGGCTTCTGGCTTGCGGCTTTGAAATAAACATCTCTAGCCCAGGAGGGTTTATAAACCTTGAAAGAATTTTTTTAGCTCCAACAGTCCTTACTAATCATTTTGTCCAGCTTAAGGACGAGGCCGGTAGACCTGTAATTAACCACCAGGCCTACAGCTCAGAGCAGGTCCTCTATAAGCTTGATGAACTGCTAACGGCTGCTCTTGAAAAAGAAATTAGTGCTAGTAGTTCTGAGCCTGCACGAGCAAAAACATCGTCAAAATCACCGGAGACTAAAGGGCAGGTCCAACCACCTTTGCCAAAGTCACCTGAGAGCTCTGGCCTAAGGCAAAAATTTTGCACAAACTGCGGCTCTAAGCTTGCTCCTGATAGTATTTTTTGTACAAACTGTGGCATGAAAATATAAACAACAAGGCGAGGCATCTTTAAAAAGGATGCCTCGCCTTGTTGTTTAAAAGCTTGGGAACAAACCATCCCAGACTATTTTTCTGTAATTCTCCCTATCTGTATCTCCCTCTGTAGATACGCAGAGTATTTTTGAAGTCTCACCAAGACCCAGGGTTTCCTTCAGTGTATTATATTTTGTGTTTTCAAGTATAGCAGCAACCAGTCCCAAGCCTGCTGCCCCGCTTTCTCCTGAAATTATTCTTTTGTCATCTCCAAGCGGATTGCCCAGGATCCTCATGCCCTTTGCAGCTATGTAATCCGGCATAGAAATAAAATTATCACTATAGGCCTTTAGGACGTCCCAACCAATAGTGCAGGGTTCACCGCAGGCAAGTCCAGCCATTATTGTATCCATA
>JBDHVO010000099.1:0-4810 GCA_039809675.1 Proteocatella sp. | reverse complement strand
AAGACCACCATATTGTTCCCCAGGACAGGATAAATAATATTATTCTCGAAAAAGCCCTTGAAGGTAAAAACGTTGTCAGGATAAAGGGAGGAGACAGCTTTTTATTTGGCCGGGGGGCTGAAGAGCTGGAGCTTCTAAACGAGCACAGGATTCCCTATGAGGTTGTGCCGGGGATTACATCTGCCATGGCAGTGCCTGCCTATGCGGGAATTCCTGTGACCCACAGAGAAATGACTTCTAGTGTACATATTGTTACAGGCCATGCAAAGGCAGGCTCGAGGATAGATATAGACTACAGGGCTCTTGTAAGTCACAAGGGAACGTTGGTGTTTTTGATGGGCCTCACTGCCATTGAAGAGCTGATGGAAGGCCTTCTGGCTGCTGGAATGCCTGCATCCATGCCGGCAGCTACAATTGAAAAAGGTACGACCTCCTTCCAAAGAAAAATTATAGGAACAATCTCCACTATTGCAGAGAAAGTAAGAGAAAGTAAGGTGGAAAGTCCGGCCATAACCATAGTAGGTCAGGTAGTCAGTCTAAGTACGCAGATGGACTGGTTTACCTCAAAGCCTCTAACAGGCAAAAAAATTCTTGTGACAAGGCCAAAGGAAAAAGCTGGAAACCTGTCAGACAGACTAAGGGACCAAGGGGCCAAGGTGGTGGAGTTTCCTTGTATTGAGACTATCGCTGTCCCGGAAAACGACGATTTTCTTGACGCTATGGGGGAGCTTGATAGCTACAGCTATATGGTGTTTACAAGCCCTAATGGGGTTGAAAAATTCTTTGAAAAATTAAAGGCAAATAAACTAGATATAAGACTCCTCCATGGCCTTAAGCTTGCTGCTGTCGGTCAGCAGACGAGGATGCTCCTTGAGGATAGAGGCCTTATTGTTGACTATATGCCAGAGGTTTATGACTCGGTTCACCTTGCCCAAGGTCTTATTAAAGAAGTAACAAAAGAAGGCAAGAGGCTTATGCTAGTAAGAGGCAGGATAGCAACCAGCATCCTACCCTTAGCCCTTGAAAATAACCACATAGGATACCGCAACCTTGTTGTATATGACACCCTATACAAAAATCCAATGGAAGATTTTCTTGAGGATGATATGGAGGCTATTGACTATGCTGTATTTAGCTCAGCATCCACAGTGGAGGGCTTTACAAAGGCTCTGCCGATGGATTTTTCAAGGATCCATGCCATCTGCATTGGAAATATGACTGCAGAAGCGGCCCTTAAGCAGGGGATGAGGGTAGATGTTGCGGCCATGGCAACCCTTGATTCATTAATAGACAAGGTAGTAGAAGTAGCAGGCAAGAATAAATAGCTAATGAAGGAGACATTATGTGTAAGGAATTGATTTCAAGACCAAGAAGATTAAGAGATAATGAGGTTATAAGAAAAATGGTGAGGGAAACCAGGATTTCAAAGGATTCCCTTGTATATCCATTTTTTGTTAAAGAAGGCAAGAATATTAAGAGTCCCATTAGTAGTATGGAGGGCCAGTTTCACTGGAGCCCTGACAGGGTGAGCGAATTTATCGAGGCCTCCATGGAAAAGGGGATAGATAAGTTTATGATTTTTGGAGTACCGGACCACAAGGACATCATTGGCTCATCTGCATACGCCCAAGAAGGAATTGTCCAGCAGGGAATCATGGAAATTAAAAAAAGATTTCCTGAGGCCTATATAATTGCAGACACCTGTATGTGTGAATACACCTCCCATGGCCACTGCGGCATTTTGGACGGAGACTATGTAGACAATGATAAAACTATAGATGTGCTGGCAAAAATATCTCTTTCCCAGGTCCAGGCAGGGGCGGATATGATTGCTCCGTCGGATATGATGGATGGCAGGGTTGCCAGAATAAGAGAAGAGCTGGATAAAAATAATTACAAAAATATTTCCATAATGTCTTATTCAGCCAAATATGCGTCTGCCTTTTATGGCCCTTTCAGGGAGGCTGCAGGCTCGGCTCCGGGCTTTGGGGACAGAAAGCAGTATCAGATGGATTTTCACAATTCAAACGAAGCAATAAAAGAGATTATGACAGATATAAAAGAGGGGGCTGATATTGTAATGGTTAAGCCGGCACTTTCCTATCTTGATGTTATAGCCAAGGCCAAGGAAATTTCTACTGTTCCAGTGGCAGCCTACTCTGTAAGCGGGGAATACGCCATGATCAAGGCTGCTGCCAGGCTGGGTCTTGTGGATGAACACAAAATTATGTGCGAAACTGCAACCAGCATATTCAGGGCAGGAGCTGATATTATTATGACCTACTACGCTCCGGAGCTGGCAGATGCTATAAAAAAAGGTTATATAGGTTAGTATAAAGTGGCTTACAAGGTCTTGGAGGTATAGCCGGTGGAAATTTCAAACAAAAAAAGGAAAATTTATCTAGTAGGAGCAGGTCTTGGAAGTGAACAATACCTTACTGCTCAGGCCCATAGGATTTTGCTAGATGCAAAGAGGATTTATTCCACAAATCGACTGGGGGAATCCTTTAGTGATTTTGCGGAAAAAATCCAAGAATTTAAGGTTAGCGAAATAGCAGGGATTATAGAAAAGACTTCTAGCGATATAACACTTATAGTATCTGGAGATACGGGCTTTTACTCGCTGGCCAATACTGTGGCGGACGTGCTTTTGAAAAATCCGTCCCTTGGTGCAAACACAGACTTAATAAGGATAAACGGCATAAGCTCCATGCAATACCTTTTTGCAAGGATAAACAAAAGCTACGAAGACGTCAAGCTGATTTCTCTCCATGGCCGTGAAGGAGATATAGTCCCCTATGTGACCTATAACAAAAGGGTCTTTGCTTTGACAGGAGGCAAGCATAAGGCGGCTGATATTTGCAGAGATCTTGTAGAAGCAGGCCTTGATTTTGTTAACATAACCCTGGGTGAGAACCTGGGAAATGTGGATAAGACATCTGAAAACAAGGAAAAAATCACAACCTTATCCCCAAAAGAAATGCTAAGCATGGCGGAAAAGACTCCAATATCAGATTTGGCTGTAATCTATATTGAAAACCCAAGAGCTGTCTTGCCCCACACTATAATAAGAGATGAAGAGCTCAAAAGGGGAGATGCCCCCATGACCAAGGAGGATGTAAGACATCTTTGTGTTGCAAAGCTGGACATAAGGCCTAGTGACATTGTCTATGATATAGGGGCGGGGACTGGGTCTGTAGCTCTTGAAATGGCAAAAAAAGCCTGCGAATCAAGAGTTTATGCTATTGAGCAAAAAAAACAAGCCCTTGACCTTATAGAGGCTAACAAAAAAAGGCTTAACATTTTCAATATAAAGGCTATCCATGGCAAGGCTCCAGAAGGAATGGATGACTGGCCTGCTCCTGACAGAGTCTTTATTGGCGGTTCAGGAAAAAATATGGCAGAAATTATAGACCTTATACTCAAAAAGCATCAGGATAAAATAAAAAACGCTTTTAAGGCTTCTGAAAGGGCTAAGGAGGATTCTCAGGAGGAGATAAAATTTGTGATAAACACCATAGCCCTGGAATCCTTGGCAGAGGTCACAAAAATTCTGGATGAAAGGTTCTCTGATATAGAGTATCTATTGTTAAGCTCAGCTAAGTCAAAAAAAGCCGGTCCCTACCATATGATGATGGCAAACAATCCCATCTATGTTATTTCGGCCACCTACAAGGGAAAAAGTACAAATGTTACGGGAGGTAAAAATGAAATATGATATCATTGCTCCAGATGAAATAGAAAAGAAGAGTTTTTCTATAATATCTGACATAATAGAGAGGGAATATCCCGACTATCTGATGAATGAAGACCATGAGGCTATAATCAAGAGGGTAATACACACATCTGCAGACTTTGACTATCTGGATAATCTTCTTATATCAGAGGAAGCAGTAAAAGCAGGCCTTCAAGCCCTAAAAAAAGGAGCCGTAATTGTAACTGATACTAATATGGCTAAATCAGGCATAAATAAGGCAGCCCTCAAAAAGCTGCACTGCTCTGCTGAATGCTTTATAGGAGACGAGGATGTGGCAGCTGAAGCCAAAAAAAGGGGGATTACAAGAGCTATAGTATCTATGGAAAAGGCAGCAAAAATTGATAAGCCTTTGATATTTGCCATAGGGAATGCCCCTACAGCCTTAATAGCCTTAGACGAAATGATTAAAAAAGGTAAAATAAAGCCGGAGCTTATAATTGGAGTGCCGGTGGGATTTGTAAATGTTGTGGAGTCCAAGGAAGTAATCATAGGCGGCAGCTCCCCCTATATAGTGGCCAGGGGTCGCAAGGGAGGCAGCAATGTAGCTGCAGCCATATGCAATGCTCTTTTGTATCAGCTGGCAGGAAGAGATTAGGAATTAGGCATAAAAAATACCTCAGGGTAGATAATCAGATTTATTAGACTATCTGCCTTGAGGTATAAAATGACAATGGATATCCTGACTTGGCCTATTTTTTTTGGCCCATTTTATGGAGGGTTTCGCCGGTGATGCGAAATACTGTCCAGTCGTCCATAGGTACTGCCCCTAGAGATTTATAAAAGTCTATGCTCGGAGTGTTCCAATCCAAAACCCACCACTCAAGACGGCCACAGCCTCTCTCTACTGCAATCTGGGCAAGCTTTTCCAAAAGTGCCTTTCCATATCCCTTTTTTCTGTATTCAGGCTTAACATAGAGGTCTTCTAAATAAATACCTGCTCGACCCAAAAATGTTGAAAAATTGTGGAAAAACAGGGCAAAGCCCACCTCATTGTCATCCTCCATAAGGAAAATAACCTATGCCTTATCCTTGCAAAAGATCCATTCGTCAAGA
>JBDHVO010000098.1:0-4859 GCA_039809675.1 Proteocatella sp. | reverse complement strand
TACTTGTAGGAGACTGGTTCTGGGGTCCTTACAAAACCATAGCCGAAGAAGGTAAAAGAGGACTTAGAAAATTTGAGCTCTTTACAAAGGATGGAGGCTTCAACCTTGGCGAATTTGAAAAAGAATATACAAGGCTTGTAGACGACCAAAAAAGAGCCCTTACAATCCTCAACACCCCAGCCCACAACCCTACAGGCTATTCTATATCAGATGAAGAATGGGATAAAATTATAGCTATCTTCAAAAACCTTGTAGCCAAAGACCATGAAAACAAACTGATCCTGGTAGTAGACACTGCCTACATTGATTTTGCGGGAAAGGGTACAGACCAGAGAAAATTCTTCAAAAAATTTGAAAACCTGCCTGAAAACATCCTGGTTATGGTAGCCTTTTCAATGTCCAAGGGCTACACTATGTATGGCCAAAGGATAGGAGCAGTTATTGGAATATCCTCCAATGAAGGCGTAACTGAGGACTTCTTCTACTCAGCCTGCCACGCAGGAAGAGCTAACTGGTCCAACGGAAACAGGGGAGCCATGGAAACCCTGACAGTAATCAACAATAACCCTGACAAGCTTGCCCTTTATGAAAAAGAAAAGGAAGTATGCAAAGAGCTTCTTCAAAAAAGAGGCGCAGCCTTTGTAAAAGCCGCCAAGGAAGTAGGGCTTGAAATTCTGCCTTACATCGATGGCTTCTTCGTAACCATGCCCTATGACAAGCCTGTAGCCCTTCAGGAAAAGCTGACAGAGCAAAATATCTACACAGTTGCCTTGGGCAGGGGAGTAAGATTTGCCATCTGTGCAGTAGACGAAGAAGTCTGTGCAAAAGCACCAGCCCTAATAAAAAAAGCAGTCGATGAGCTGGCATAAGCCAAGAAGAATTTACAGCGAGTAAGAATACAAACAGCCTTGAAATATCATTTCAAGGCTGTTTGTGCATGTAGGTCAAAAGACAAAAGCCCCGGTCTGGTGCAAGCTTTAATTTCCTGAGGGGAAAATATAGGTTAGCTTAAGAGCTCCAAAAAGGTTTGTGCAGATGGGGTCAGGGGGAGGCTTTTTAAGGCTATAATCCCAAACTCTCGCGGCTGAACCCTTTCGTAAAGCTCTATCACCTTGATATTCCTGCCAGTTATGCAAATGTCGGGGACAAGGGCCAGGCCAAGGCCCATTTCTGCCATATCAATAAGCAGGTCAAGGTTTTGCAGCTCCATAGCAGGGCTTATGCTAATATTGTTTTTAAGAAAGAGGTCATCAAAAAAGTGCCTGGTAACACTTTTTTTGTCCAGAACAATAAGGGGCTTTGCAGCAATTTCCGCAAGGGAGGCCTGATTGCCTATATCATAATCCAAAGAGGCTATAAAAACATCGTGAAAGCTGTATCTTTTTGGGATTTCAAAAATATTATTCGGATTTTCGGGTATATTAATAAGAGCGAAGTCAACAGCAGCCTTTTTCAAGAGGTCAATACACTCAAGAGAAGTCCCATTAATTATCTTGAATTTTATACCCGGGTAAAGTACATAGCTTTCTTTGATTTTTGGCAGGAGAAAATACTTGCAGAGGGTGTCTGTAGCGGCAATAATCAGCTGGCCGTTGTATTTGTCCTGGCGCATGTGCAGCTTGTCCTCGGCACTCCTTATAATAGAAAAAGCCTGATCAAGGTGGGAGAAGAGCATTTCTCCGCTTAAGGTCATGGATACCTGTTTTGTTGTGCGGATTAAAAGAGGCAGACCCAGAGAATTCTCAAGGTTTTTTATGGTCTGGCTGACAGCTGATTGGCTGATAAAAAGCTCCTCTGCGGCCTTAGAAAAGCTTTTGTGTCTGGCAACTGTGTAAAATACCCGATAAAGCTCAGTGGAAATGTTCATTTATAACCCCTCCTTATTATTAGTATTATAATTCCTAATTATACTTATTAATACTAATATGATATTATCAGTTTGTAAAGTAATTTTAAACCTGAAATTTGAACTAAGAGGTGATTCAATGAGATTGTATGTAGAAAGAAAACAAGAGTACAACACAAAGGCAAAAAGACTTGAAAGAGAAATAAAGGGCTACCTGAAGGTGACAGGACTGAACAAGGTTAGAAATGTTACAGGATTCGAAATTCTTGGCCTGACAAGGGACCAGCTTGAAAAGGTGAAGTACAGCGTTTTTGCCCAGAGCAAAATGGATGATGTCTACGAGGATATCAGCCTTGATGGAGACTACAGCTACGTAACAAGATATTTGGACCACCAGTATGACCAGTCTGCTGACCTTTGTGAGGCTTTAATAAAGCTCCAGTTTCCAGCAGCTGATGTAAGGGTAAAGACCCTTGATATAACAATGCTCTATGGCGATATAAAGTCAGATGCAGATAAGATAAAGACCTATTTTGTAAATCCTCTGGAAGCCCAGGAGGTTTCTTTGGACGAGCCCTTCAACTGGGGATACGGCACTGAAGAGCCTCAAGCTGTGGCCATTATAGAGGGTTTTTCTTCATATAATGAAAAAGAGCTAGATGAGCTAAAGGCTAAGTACGCCATATCCCTAAACAAGGAAGACATGGCCTTTACCCAAGCCTACTTTGAGCAAGAGAAAAAAGACCCTACGGTAACAGAGCTTAAAATCCTTGATACCTACTGGTCAGACCACTGTAGACACAGTACCTTCCAGACAATCCTCGAGGATGTCGAGGCAGATGAAAAAGCCCTTGCCATGGGTCTTGAAAAAGCCCAGGAAAGATTTGACTTGGCCCACAAATACGTTTATACAGGTGAGCGTCCCCTTTGTCTGATGGATATAGCTACAATGGAAATGAAAAAGCTGAAAAAACAAGGAACCCTTACAAACCTTGAGGACACAGTAGAAGTAAATGCCTGCAGCGTTGAAGTAAAGGGCATGGTTGACGGTAAAGAAGAAGACTTCATTCTTATGTTCAAAAACGAAACCCACAACCACCCTACAGAAATGGAGCCCTTTGGAGGAGCTGGTACCTGCATTGGTGGAGGCATAAGAGACCCTTTGTCAGGAAGATCCTATGTGTTTGGAGCAATGAGACTTACCGGGGCAGCTGACCCAAGAGTTGCCTTGGAGGATACAATAGAAGGCAAGATCCCTCAAAGAAACCTTACCAAGACTGCAGCAGACGGCTACAGCGATTACGCCAACCAAATAGGGATAGCATCAGGCTACTTGGACGAGTTTTACCATGATGGCTTTAGGGCAAAAAGAATGGAATGCGGAGCCCTTGTTGCCTACAACTACAAGAAAAACATTACAAGAGGCAATCCTCAGCCGGGAGATATTATTGTAATGATGGGCGGCGGTACAGGCAGAGATGGCCTTGGCGGGGCAGTAGGGTCCTCCAAGGAAGTAGAGGGAGATTCCAAAAACTACTCTGCAGAGGTGCAAAAAGGAAACCCTGTACTTGAGAGAAATATTATAAGACTATATAGAAAGCCTGAAATATCAAAGCTGATAAAGAAAAGCAACGACTTTGGAGCAGGAGGAGTATCTGTTGCCATAGGAGAGATGGCAGACAGCCTTGATATAAAGCTGGACCTTGTTCCCCTAAAATATCCAGGCATGAGCGGAACAGAGGTTGCAATTTCTGAATCCCAGGAAAGAATGGCAATCCTGCTTGACCCAAAGGACCTTGATACCTTTATGAAGGCTGCAGAAGCAGAAAATGTTCACGCTGTAGCGGTAGCAACAGTAACAGATACAAATAGGATGATAATGACCTACAAGGGGCAGACAGTATGTGACCTTAAGGCAGACTTCCTTAACTCTGGAGGAGTAAGACAAAAAACAAGAGTAAGGGTAGAGGCCCCTAAGGCAGTTTATGGAGCTGAAGAAAGAGGAGAGCTAAAGGCCCAGTGGCTTATTAACCTGTCTAAGCTTGGAGTTTGCTCAAAAAGAAACATTGCCAACCAATTTGATAAGGCCTATGGCGGACAAAGTGTCCTGTATCCGTTTGGGGGAAAATATATGCAGACCCCAGAGCAGGGGCTTGCAATGAGATTTCCGCTTGAAGAAGGAAGCACTGACCTTGGCGCTGTGATGACAGTAGGCTACAACCCTGATTTTGGCTGCAAGAGCCCCTTCCATGGAGCCTACTATGCAGTAATAGAATCTGTAATAAAGGCTGTATCAATGGGAGCAGACCTCAAGGACATAAGATTATCCTTCCAGGAATACTTTGAAAAAATGATAAATAGAGAAAGCTGGGGTAAGGTTTACTCTGCCCTTATGGGAGCCTTCCTTGCCCAGGATATATTGGCTATCCCGTCTATAGGGGGCAAGGACAGTATGTCTGGCTCCTACAAGGACATAGATGTACCACCAAGTCTTATATCCTTTGCGGTAGCACCAGTAGACACCACCAAGCTGATATCCAAGGCCTTCAAAAAAACAAATAGCAGGGTCTACCTTCTGGAAACATTACTAAAGGAGGACCAGCTTCCTGATGAAGCTGAGCTTCTTAAAAATATAAACCTTCTTACAAGCCTTATAAAATCAGGCAAGGTACTGGCATCAAGCCTTGTAGGCTCAGGAGGCCTGGCAGCTGAAATATCAAGAATGAGCTTTGGTAACAAGATAGGCTTTAAATTCAGCCAAGACTTCAAGGGCAGCCTCTTTACAGAAAACTACTCAGCTGTAATAATTGAAAGCTGCGAAAATCTTGACCTTCCGCTAATAGGGGTAACCACAGAGGAAGACTGCCTTGAAAAGGAAAACATAAAAATTGGACTTGAGGAGGCTCTTGACAGCTACTCAGCTACCCTGGCAGGAGTATTTGAAAACCAGTACTTTACTCCGGAAGAGGTAAAGACATCTGCAAAAATCACAGCTCCAAAGCAAAAAGAAGCA
>JBDHVO010000097.1:0-4864 GCA_039809675.1 Proteocatella sp. | reverse complement strand
TCATCTATTTATGTATCTACTTATACAGAATTATATAAAAAAATACATGTTAAAGCAAGATTATACCAGACTTATTTATATTTGTTTATGGACTTCATATAAATATATATATTAGTCGGCGATTAGACATGGTGCTATAATCAGACTATAAGATAAAAAAATCACACAAAAAATTTAGGAGGAACTGATGAAGCCAGATTTTAATACTCAGAATATTAAAACTCGTTTGGAGTATGATTTTGTAGGAGGAAAAGAAATTCCTGAGGATGCTTATTATGGAGTCCAAACCCTGCGTGCAGCAGAAAATTTTCCTATTACCGGCTACACTATGCATACAGAAATTATAATCAGTATAGCAGAAATCAAAAAAGCTGCTGCTATTACCAATCTAGAGGTTGGAAGATTAAATAAAAAGAAGGCAGAGGCAATAATAAAGGCCTGTGATGAAATTATAGGAGGCAAGCTCCATGACCAGTTCATATTGGACCCAATCCAGGGTGGTGCAGGTACCAGCCACAATATGAACGCTAATGAAGTTATTGCCAATCGGGCTATTGAGTTAATGGGTGGAGTTAAGGGAAATTATTCAATAGTTAATCCAAATGACCATGTAAATTACGGTCAATCCACAAACGACGTATTTCCATCAAGTGGGCGTATAGCTACCATAAGGCTAATTGACAGAGCCCAAAAACAACTTAACCGTCTCTACAATGTTCTTATGGAAAAAGCAGAGGAGTTTGATGGTGTAATCAAAATGGGCAGAACTCAGATGCAGGATGCAATCCCTATAAGACTTGGCCAGGAATTTAAGGCCTATGCTGCTGCAGTTAAGCGTGATGTAGGCAGGCTGGAAAACGCAAAGGCAGAGATGAAGAGTCTGAATTTGGGTGGGACAGCTATTGGAACAGGCCTTAATGCAGATGAAAAATATTTTTCTCGTGTAGTTAGGAATATAGAAGCTATTACAGGTCTTGGCCTAACCCAGGCCTACGATTTGATTGATGCAACGCAAAACCTTGATGGCTATGCTTATGTTTCAGGCATAATAAAAGCCTGTGCTGTAAATTTGTCGAAAATATCAAATGATTTAAGGCTAATGTCCTCTGGTCCAAGGACTGGATTTGGAGAGATAAATCTGCCACCAAGACAAAATGGCTCTAGCATAATGCCAGGAAAAGTGAACCCAGTTATTCCAGAGGTGGTTAACCAGGTAGCCTTTAATATTATAGGCAATGATGTGACCATTACCATGGCAGTCGAAGGAGGCCAGCTTGAGCTAAATGCATTTGAGCCGGTTATTTTCTTCAAACTCTTCCAGTCACTTGAAACAATAACCAATGCGGTTGAAACCTTTATAGATAATTGTATAAGCGGAATAACAGCAAATACAGCCCATTGTAAGGCTTTGGTAGACAACAGCGTGGGTATCATAACAGCAGTATGCCCTCATGTTGGCTATAAGCCCTTGGCTGAAGTGGCTAAGGAAGCTCTGGAAAAAGGGACTCCGGTCAGAGACCTTATACTCCGTGAAAACCTCCTAACTGAAGAAAAACTGAATATAATTCTAAACCCGTATTCCATGACAGAGCCTGGGATTTCAGGTGTGGAGCTCTTGGAAAAACAAGAAGGAGATGCTATTTAAAATGAGAAATGTTGAAGCAGGCGATATTACTGCAGCGGTACGCAAAATGTGTATTGATTCAAATTATCTGCTCCCTCCTGATCTAGCATGTGCCCTAAAGAATAATTACGATTTGGAGCCCTGGCCTCTTGCTAAGGAGGTTCTGGGAGATATACTGGAAAACATAAAGGTTTCAAAGGAAGAAAATCTTCCACTTTGCCAAGATACGGGCATGGCCTGTGTGTTTGTAGAGATAGGCCAGGATGTCCACGTTACTGGCGGGTCTTTAGAGAATGCAATAAATGAAGGAGTAAGGCAGGGGTACAAGAATGGCTTTTTAAGAAAATCAGTTGTAGGTGACCCTTTAAAAAGGATAAACACAGGTGACAATAGCCCTGCCGTTATTAATTACAAGATAGTAGAAGGAGAAAATATTTTCATAAGGCTGTCTCCAAAGGGCTTTGGTTCAGAAAATATGAGCCGGGTAAAGATGTGCAAGCCATCAGATGGAGAGAAAGGTGTTGTAGATTTTGTCCTTGAAACAGTTGCCCTTGCAGGTTCCAATCCCTGTCCGCCCATTATAGTTGGAGTAGGAATTGGCGGAACCTTTGACAAGGTAACTCTTTTGGCCAAGGAGGCCCTCCTGAGACCAGTAGATAAACAAAATGCTGATTTCTACTATGCTGATATGGAAAGAGACTTGCTCAAAAAAATAAACGAGCTAGGGATAGGCCCCCAAGGCTTTGGAGGAAAAGCAACCGCCCTGGCAGTTAATATTGAAACCTTTCCGACCCACATAGCTGGCTTACCGGTAGCTGTAAATATTAGCTGTCACGTAACCCGTCATGCTGAAATTCGTTTGTAAAGGTGGTCGAAGATGAAAAAAATTAATGTACCCTTGTCAAAAATTGAAGCTACTAACCTTATATCAGGGGAAAGAGTACTTTTAAGTGGAGTAATCTACACTGCAAGGGACGCTGCCCACAAAAGACTCCTTGAACTTGTAATAGAAAACAAACCCTTGCCTTTTCCAATCGAAGGAGCTGTAATATACTATGTAGGTCCTACTCCTGCTCATCCAGGGAAAGTTATTGGTAGCGCAGGTCCTACAACCAGCTATCGCATGGATGCTTATGCAGCTGGCCTCCTTGATTTAGGTCAGGCAGGAATGATCGGCAAGGGAGATAGAGCAAAAGAAGTAATAGATAGTATGATTAAAAACGGAGCAGTATACTTTGCTGCAATTGGTGGTGCAGCTGCCCTTATTTCAAAGCATATCACAAAATCAGAGGTCATAGCTTATGAAGATCTTGGGGCCGAGGCCCTTCATAGACTTGAAGTAAAGGATCTGCCCTTAGTAGTTGCAATTGACAGCCGGGGCAAAAATATCTATAGCGATGGGCCAAATGAATATTTAGCTCAGGCTCATTTGGGCAAAAGCCTATAAGCTTATTTATAAAACATATAATCAATCTGGGAGGTTGAAAAATGGATTATGCAAAAGAATCACTAAAGCAGCATTATATATGGAGAGGTAAGCAGGAAATGACTCCTAAGATGACAATTAAATCAAAAGAAGACTTGTCTTTGGCCTATACACCAGGAGTCGCCGAACCCTGTCTTGAGATCCAAAAGGATGTAAACAAAAGCTATGACCTTACAGGACGCTGGAATACCGTTGCTGTAGTTACTGACGGAACTGCCGTCCTAGGGCTTGGAGATATTGGCCCTGAAGCAGGCATGCCTGTTATGGAAGGAAAGGCAGTTTTGTTCAAGACATTTGGTGATGTAGACGCTGTCCCCCTTTGTATCAGGTCAAAGGAGGTTGATGATATAGTGAAGGTTGTTACCCTGTTGGCAGGCAGCTTTGGAGGGATAAACCTTGAAGATATATCTGCTCCCAGATGCTTTGAAATAGAACGAAGGCTAAAGGAAAGCTGTGATATACCAATTTTCCACGATGACCAACACGGAACAGCTATTGTAACCATGGCAGCCCTTGTAAATGCATTAAAAATAGTAAAAAAAGATCTTAAAGATATAAAGGTTGTAACCTCAGGTGCTGGTGCTGCTGGCATTGCAATAGTAAAATTACTTATGGCTATGGGTCTAAAGGATGTTATTATGTGTGACCGCAAGGGAGCAATCTACGAGGGCAGAGAGGATTTGGATAAAGATAAAGCCCAAATTGCCAAAATGACAAATGCAACAAGAATTCAAGGCAGCCTTTCAGATGCTCTAAGAGGAGCAGATGTCTTTATAGGTGTATCGGCTCCTAATACAGTAACCCAGGACATGGTAAGAAGCATGGCTAAGGATCCGATTTTATTTCCAATGGCAAACCCTACACCTGAAATTATGCCAAATCTTGCTCTTGAGGCAGGGGCAGCAGTGGTTGGTACTGGACGTAGTGATTTTCCAAACCAGATTAATAATGTACTAGCCTTCCCTGGAGTATTCAGAGGAACTCTGGATGTAAGGGCCAGGAATATAAATGATGAAATGAAAATTGCCGCAGCCTACGAAATTGCAAATTTGGTATCCGATAAAGAATTAAAATCTGACTATATTATTCCCCCAGCTTTTGATGCTCGCATAAAAGAGGCAGTAGCAAGTGCCGTTGCTCAAGCAGCTAGAAAAAGCGGTGTTGCCAGAATATAATAAAGTTATTTAAGCTTGTCACTGACTGCAGCAAGAGGATTTCGCCAGTAATGTTCAGGTATTTAATTTAATCTTAACAATTAAAAATGTTTTGCAAATTATTTATAATTTTTTGTTTAAACTACAAATAATTGGATATATATTACTATGTGAGACTAATTACTTTTAATATGGAGGTTAAAATAAAATGAACAGATTGGTAGGTAATAAAGCCCCTGAATTTACAATGAATACAGCTTTAGGTGATGGCTCTGACTTTGGCAGGGTTAATTTGGCGGATTATAAGGGAAAATGGTTGGTAATGTTCTTTTATCCACTGGACTTTACCTTTGTTTGTCCTACAGAAATTACAGGATACAGCAAGAGGATAGAGGATTTCAAAAAAGAGGGTGCAGAGATGCTGGCAATTTCTGTTGATAGCGAGTATTCTCATAAGGCCTGGATAAATTCTAGTCTTGGAAAGGTAAGCTTTCCTATTGCTTCAGATATGACAAAAAAAGTGTCTGCTGATTATGGAGTCTTGCTTGAGGAAGCAGGAGTTGCATTAAGAGGCTTGTTTATTATTGACCCTGAAGGAAT
>JBDHVO010000096.1:0-5017 GCA_039809675.1 Proteocatella sp. | reverse complement strand
TGAAGTCTTGAGCCGTTTGCTGAAAAAGAGCCAGAGCTTTTGTTAGAAAATGAAAGCAATGACGAAAAAGCTCAGGGAGCCGAGCAGACCGGTCTTTCTCCTGAAGAAATGAAGATAGTTGACGATTTTGCAAGCCAGATTGATTTTTATAGGACAAATCAGATTTTACAATATGGAGCCGGAGCCCAGAAAAAGATAGCTGATTTCTCAGAGACTGCCCTTAACAATGTAAGGACAAAGGATCTTGGGGAAATAGGAGATATGCTTTCTGGAGTAGTAATGGAGCTAAAAAACTTTGATGTAGAAGAGGAGGACAAGGGCTTGTTTGGCCTCTTCAAAAAACAATCCAACAAGCTTGCTTCTATGAAGGCAAAGTATGATAAGGCAGAGATTAATGTAAACAAAATCACAAGTGTCCTTGAGAATCACCAAATTCAACTCCTTAAAGATATAGCCATGCTAGACAAGATGTACGGTCTAAACAAAACCTATTTTAAAGAGCTATCCATGTATATAGAAGCGGGCAAAAAAAAGATAGAAAGAGCCTACAAGGAAGATCTGGCGCTTCTTGTGGAAAAGTCCTCTAAAACAGGTCTGCCGGAGGATGCCCAGGCTGTGAATGACTTTAACGGAATTTTAAACCGCTTTGAGAAGAAAATCCATGACCTTGAGCTTACAAGGACTGTATCCATGCAGATGGCACCACAAATCCGCCTTGTGCAAAACAATGATGCCCTTATGGCAGAAAAAATTCAGTCAACAATTGTTAATACTATTCCACTTTGGAAGAGTCAGATGGTTCTGGCCTTGGGGGTAACCCACTCCACCCAGGCAGCAAAGGCCCAAAGAGAGGTAACTGATATGACAAATGAGCTGTTGAAGAAAAATGCCCAAACTCTTAAAACAGCTACTGTTGAAACAGCTAAGGAGTCTGAAAGGGGAATTGTTGATATAGAAACCCTGCGTCATACAAATGAAGCTCTGATTTCTACCCTGGATGAAGTGATGCGGATTCAGGCAGAAGGCAGACAAAAAAGGAAGGAAGCTGAAGCTGAGCTCAATAAAATCGAAGAAGACTTGAAATCCAAGCTTTTGGAATTAAGGGGATAAAGCAAAAAGGCTTTAAACAACCATCTTAAAGACTGTTTTGTCTACGGTCTGGGTGTACTTATTAGAGTATACTCAAAAGGGACATTATAGAAATAATAATGTATGTTTAGTAAAAATCCTATCTTGACTTTCATACTATATTAATATATAGTTACAGTATGAAAGTCAAGAGGTGATATAAATGGTTCCAACAGATAAATTAAAGGATATTATTAGTAAGCGTGATGGTATTATAACTACAAGTTTGGTTGAGCAAAAAGGTATTCATCGTGAATACCTAAATAGCCTGGTTAAATCAGGAGATATAGAAAGAGTTAGTCATGGTATTTATATAAGCCCTGATGCCTGGGAAGATATGCTCTATATAAATCAACTAAAAAGAGAAAAAATGATTTACTCCCATGAAACAGCCCTCTACCTTCATGATTTAACAGATAGAGACCCTTTGCATTATGTTGTTACAGTTCCTCAAGGATATAATTCTCTTAAACTAAAAGAAGAAGGCTTTAGAGTTTATAGTATAAAAAAGGAATGGTTTGATTTAGGTATAGTTACTAGAGAAACTGTATTTGGGAATGAAGTAAAGACCTATGACATGGAAAGAACTATTTGTGATATTTTAAGGGGCAGGAATAAAATAGATGGGACTATTATAAATGAATCTCTTAAAAGGTACTTTTCTAGGAAAGATAAGGATTTAAATAAATTAATGAAGTATGCTAAAGAATTGAGAATCCAAAATGTTTTAATGACTTATACGGAGGTTTTACTGTGAAAACATCTACTCAGTTAAAGGCTCTTCTTAGAAATTTATCAAAAGATAAAGGGATTAATGTTGAAATACTTCTTAGAAACTATATGCTTGAAAGATTATTAGAGAGAATATCCTTATCTAAATATAAAGATCAATTCATCCTTAAGGGTGGAATGCTTATTGCTGCCATAGTAGGAATTGATGCCAGGGCTACCATGGATATGGATGCCACCATCATGGGGTTTGAATTAACAGGAGAAAAGCTTAAGAGTATTTTTAATGAGATTTTATCAATACCAATGGATGATGGTGTTCATATGAAATTGACTAAATTAGAAGATATAAGAGATGAAGCCGAGTATCCAGGAATGAGAGCGTCTATAGAGTCCATTTTTGATAAAACTAGACAAACCATGAAGGTAGATATTACTACTGGAGACAAGATAACCCCAAGGGCTATAGAGTATCAATTTCAATTACTATTAGAGGATAGGACTATATCTATACTTGCCTATAACTTAGAGACTATATTTGCTGAGAAACTTGAAACCATTCTTTCAAGAGGTGTTGCAAATACAAGAATGCGTGATTACTACGATATCTATATATTAATGGAATTACATGAGCAAAACCTCACTGATGAATTATTAAATGAAGCCTTTGTAAGAACTTCCAAAAATAGGGGATCCTTCGATAATATTAAAAATAATAGTTCTGAATATCTTGAAACAATAGAATCATCAGAGTTACTATCGGGTCTGTGGGAAAGATACAGGGTTAATAATGATTATGCATTGGATATAAGCTGGAACGATACACTAGATAGTATGAAGAGGGCATTTAGAAAAATTGATTTATCTTGGCAACTATACAACAATCAAACCAAGGTATAGCATGAAAGTCAAACTTACCTAACACGGGATATTAATAGCTGAAAGAAAACATAGATAAAAGCCCTGTGAATTTCATAGGACTTTTTTCCATGCAAATTACGATAAATTTTAATCATGCAAAATAATAACCATCATAAAGACTGTTTTGTCTACGGTCTGAAAGGCTGTTAAGGCAGCCTTTTTTTGTGCTTGCTATTCATATATATCAAGGTTTAGCTCTACCACTGTGTCAGTATCATCAGGCAAAGGAAAGGTTAGGTGGTCGGGGCTTCCAAAGTTAATAAAGATGTAGTTACCGTAGTCCATGGTATTCCAGGGCTTTGTAATTTTTATCTCAGAGCCATCCCTTAGGAGTCTGGCCTTTTTTACACTTTCAGCAGGCACGTTAATTGCTAAGGGACCTATACTGCCTTCAAGAATATGGGCGTAGAGTCTATTCTTGTTTTGGGTGTAGTAGCCCCAGTTTGGCTTTTCAAAGTCTGAGCTTTGGCAGCCATAGATACTCTTGCTATTTTGCTTCATCCAGGCTCCTATTTCTGAGAGTATGGCCAGGGATTCGCTTGGAATCTGTCCCTTGGCATCCGGGCCTACATTCAGAAGAAAATTGCCGTTTTTACTGACACATTCCACCATTTTTCTTATAATCATTTTTGAGGATTTAAAGCTTTTGTCCCTCGAAGCATAGCCCCAGTGGTTGTTCATGGTTATACAGGCCTCCCAGGGGATCGAATTTCCTTTATTGTCTGCTAAGCCCTTAGGAGGGATAATCTGCTCAGGGGAGGCAAAGTCCCCCGCATAGTAGCTTGGATTATCTGTCATGATACTGCCGGAGTTTTCTCCGCTGGCCTCCAGGCGATTGTCTATTATTACATGGCTTTGGAGCTCTCTCACCATGTTGATAAGGTCTCCTGCCTTCCATTTTTCACCATTCATATCATCATAGGAAAAGTCAAACCAAAGGATGTCGATTTTCCCATAGTTACTGCATAGCTCCCTTACTTGTCCGTGCATATAGGCTAAATATCGGTCAAAATCATGCTTTGCATCCTTGAAGTCTTCGTTGTCCCTCATAGGGTGATGCCTGTCACCATAGTGGGGAAAGTCCTCATGGTACCAGTCTATAAGGGAGTAGTAAAGACCCACCTTGAGCCCTTCGGCCCGAAAGGCCTCAACGTATTCTTTTATCAGGTCCCGGCCAGCCTTGGTATTGGTTGATTTGTAGTCTGTAAGGGCAGAGTCAAAGAGGCAAAAGCCATCATGGTGCTTGGCGGTCATAACAGCATATTTCATGCCTGCATCCTTAGCAGCCTTGGCCCAGGCTTTTGGGTCATAGGAGGTTGGATCAAATTCGTCAAAGTAGGTTTTATAGTCTTTTTTTGTCATTTTTTCGCTAGTCATTACCCATTCGCCTCTGGCAGGGATAGAGTAAAGGCCCCAGTGGATAAACATGCCAAACCTGTCCTGTAAAAACCAGCTTGTTCTTTTTGTTCTTTCTTCTATAAGGTTCATAAACTACTCCTAACTACATACTATCAATTTTATCATAAATGGATTTTTTGGCTGGCTTGGGTTTAATATTTGTTTTGGATTTGAGTTCATCTAAAAAGTCTTTTCTGTCCTTGTCTGATGCAAAGGCTCCGGGACTTATCATGATGGCTGATATGGAGCTTGTATAGATATAGACGCCGCCTTTGTACTCGGTTATGTCCTCTACAGTATTGTAGGAGGTCATTGTTTCCTCATCTGTTCCCTTGGTCATTATACCCTCAGGGCGTAATTCGAGGACCTTTTGGCCAAGGAAGCCCTTGTCTTTTTCGGCCAGCATCTTTTTGATTTGCTTTACAGTGTTTTTCTTTATGATGCCAGGAAGGAGGAAAAACCAGCCTGCAGCTGCTATGGAAAAGATTCCCATCCAGTATATAAAGGATATACTGCTGACATTTTTCATAACAAATGGCAGGATCAAAAACATTACAGGCCCTGTTATCCTGGCTCGCCTCATGGATTTTTTCATGCTGGCAGAGCTTTCTGCATAGCTGAAGTTAAGGTTTATATAGTCATCTTCTGTGAGGGTGTATTCTAATCGCATACTAGTCTCCTTGAATTTTCTTGAGATGATTATATCATATGAGGACTGCAAGGGGATAATTTACCGTCAAAAAAATTTCATGAAAATAAATTAAACTGAGATTCTACGTCAGTACTTTATAAACCACCCTCAAAGCATTGATAAATATACGTTCCTTCAAAATTCAGCTTT
>JBDHVO010000095.1:0-5055 GCA_039809675.1 Proteocatella sp. | reverse complement strand
AACCTCCGCTCTTGTCTCGGCTGCAAAGGGCGAAACAGAAAACTCCCTGCTGTTTTGCGGAGAAAACGTATACAAGATTGACAGGATAATGACTGTAAAAGAACTTTTGGATGAGCTAACAAATTAAATTATAAATTCATTTGACAGGGCCAGGGTATTCTGGTAGAATATATCGGTAAACATTCCGCGCGAACCAGGTTTAAAACGCAAGTACCTGCACAGGCGAGACTTATAATGAGGAGGTGTTAAAATGTACGCAATAGTAGAAACAGGTGGAAAGCAGTACATGGCTAAGGTTGGTGATACTCTTTTCGTTGAAAAGCTTGATGCTAACGAAGGAGAAACTGTAACTCTTAAAGCTGTTTTGCTTTCAACAGAAGCTGGTCTTAAGACAGGCGATGATGCTGGAACAGTAACTGCAAAGGTAGATGGACACGGAAAATCAAAAAAGATAATCGTATTCAAATACAAGGCAAAAAAAGACTACAGAAGAAAACAAGGACACAGACAGCCATACACAAAAATTACAATCGAAGCCATTAACTAATGATAAGGGTCAAGATTGGGAAAGACTCTGATGGATACACAAAAACTGTAGAAATCAGTGGTCACGCAAATTTTGCAAAACACGGTCAAGATATTGTCTGCTCTGCAGTATCCTTTTTATCCCAGGCCATCCTGAACGGCCTTTTGGAAATCTTGAAAGCTGATGTAAGCTACACAGCGAATCAGGATGGGTATCTGAGCTTTCGTATCAATAATAATGAACACAAAAAAGAAACTATAAAAATATTGCTGGACACCTTTGAGCTAGGGATAAAATCTCTGGAGGAGGACTACAGCAAGCATGTGAAACTGGTAAAAGAGGAGGTGTAACCACATGATTAAAATTAACTTGCAATTATTCGCCAGTAAAAAGGGAGTTGGTTCTTCAAAGAACGGTCGTGACTCTAAGGCAAAAAGACTGGGAGTAAAAAAGTTTGATGGAGAAGTAGTTACAGCAGGTTCTATCATAGTAAGACAAAGAGGAACAAAAATCCACCCTGGTACTAACGTAGGTATCGGCGGAGATGACACTTTGTTTGCAACTATGGATGGAAAAGTTAAATTCGAAAGAAAAGACAAAAAACGTAAACAAGTAAGTATTTATCCAGCATAATATTAAGCCATATAGAAATACAAAAGTATAGCTATATGGCTTTTTTGTCTTTATATGTAAGTCACCTATAAAGAAAGGGATTGAAATGGCTATAAATATAGTGCTCGTCGAGCCGGAAATTCCGCAAAACACGGGTAATATAATCAGAACCTGCGCCTGCACAGGCTCAAGGCTCCACCTTATAAGACCCTTAGGCTTTTCCTTAGATGAAAAGCATTTGAAAAGATCAGGCCTTGACTATTCTGATCTTGTAAATGTAAAGATTTATGATTCGTTCGAGGAATTTGAAAAGGAAAACACAGGCCAGTATTTTCTCTTTACAACTAAAACAGATAAAATATATTGGGATGCAGCCTATGAAGATAACTGCTACCTGATATTTGGCAAGGAAACGAAGGGGCTTAGCCAAAAAATAAGAGATAAATACAAGGAGGCTCAGGTAAGGCTCCCCATGGTTGACTCTGAGCGGGTCAGGTCCCTAAATTTATCTAATGCAGTTGCAGTAGCGGCTTTTGAAGCTCTAAGACAGCTTAAGCTGCCGGGATTTCTATAAAACAAACAAAAGATTAACAAAATTAATTTAAATTAAACTTGTTATAAGAGGTAATTTTAATTTTTACTTAAATTTCAAAATATTTGATGGGATTTATAAGAATAAGTCTTGATATTTTTTAGATTTTATATTAGAATGAATATGGTCAAGAAAGAAACTGATATTTAAGGACCAGCTTCAATAAAAGTTTATATTAAGTTGTACGATGAATTAGGGAGAGAGCACGCAGCCACCGAAGGGACAAGTTTGATAAAGCCAATTATCAGATGAAATTCTCAGGTAAAAGAACTTGATTTTGACAGCACTCTGGTATACAGGGAATCTCGGGCAGAGATTCCCTATTTTTTTAAAGGCGGGGAAAACACTTTCATGAAGAAAAATCATATAATTATTACAAACAACCCAAAAGTAGAAGAATTCTTCAGGAATTATGAATGTGAGATAATATTCATAGATGGTAGCTACTATGATGTTTTGGATGAAGCCAGAAAAAAGATTCATCTGAACTACCACCTTAAGACTCACCCTTTGTCGGGAAGCATCAAGCCTAATGAAACACCCTACAAATCCATTGCAATTACCAAGGAGAGCAAGGTAGACATGCTGTCTCTTGAGCTGATAGAAAACGCCATAGGCGTTTACAACAAACTGCAGAAGGATTTAAAGACTCCTTACTGGACAGAGCAGATATTAGACGATTTCATGGTAATTGATTTAGATTTAATAAAACATGCATTAATTTAGGAGGTTAAAATGTCAAAGATTTATGACTTGGTAATTATAGGGGGAGGACCAGCAGGTCTTGCTGCAGGACTTTATGGAGCAAGAGCCAGAATGAGAACCCTTATGATAGAGAAGGACAAAACAGGCGGTCAGATAGTTACAACAGACGAAATAGCCAACTACCCTGGCTCAGTAAAGGATGCAACAGGCCCATCCCTGATTGCCAGAATGCTTGAGCAGGCAGAAGAATTTGGAACAGAAAAAGTAAAGGATGACATAGTAAGTGTTGACTTCACTGATAAAATAAAGAAAATTACAGGAGCTAAAGAAGAATATCTTGCAAAATCTGTAATTATAGCAACCGGAGCCAACCCAAGAAAGCTTGGAGTTCCAGGAGAAAAAGAGCTTACAGGAAAAGGAGTATCCTACTGCGCAACCTGTGACGCAGCCTTCTTCGAGGAAATGGAAGTATTTGTAATCGGCGGGGGAGACTCAGCTGTTGAGGAAGCAATGTTCCTTACAAAGTTTGCAGACAAGGTTACAATAGTTCACAGAAGAGATGAGCTTAGGGCTGCAAAATCAATCCAGGAAAAAGCATTTGCAAATCCAAAGATTGCCTTTAGATGGAACTCTACAGTAGAGGAGCTAAAGGGCGATGGGATTCTTGAATCAGTAGTATTCAAAGACACTGTAACAGGTGAGCTTGAGCAGTACGATGCTGATGAGGAATTCGGAACCTTCGGTCTCTTTGTATTCACAGGCTTCATTCCGACAACGACCATCTTCAAGGGCAAAATAGACATGACTGAAGGCGGATACATTATCGGAAACGAGCTTATGGAAACAAATGTTCCGGGAGTATTTGTTGCGGGAGACTGCAGAGTTAAAGAATTAAGACAGGTAGTTACAGCTACAGCCGATGGAGCAATTGCAGCGGTAATGGCAGAAAAATATATTGAAAAAAATGAGTTTTAATCAGGAGGTTTAAAATGTTTGTTTTTGACAAGGATAATTTTGAGGCAGAAGTACTTGGTGCGGAAGGCTACGTGTTTGTGGATTTTTGGAGCGAAAGCTGCGAGCCATGTAAAGCACTTATGCCAGATGTTGAAAGACTAGCAGACCAGTATGGCGATAAGCTGAAGTTTGGAAAGCTTGACTCTACAAAAGCAAGAAGACTTGCAATCAAAGAAAAGGTTCTTGGACTGCCAACAATGGCAATATACAAAGACGGTAGCAAAGTTGATGAGCTAACAAAGGACGATGCCACTGTTGCTAACATCGAAGCAATGATACAAAAATATATATAATTGCTTATTTAAAATTACCAGGAGGTGTAAAATGCGTTTAGAGGTAGGTAATATCTTTATAAACGATATACAGTTTGCCGCTGAGACAAAAGTTGAAAAAGGTGTTCTGTATGTGAATCAGGATGAACTAATAAACATTCTAAAGGATGACGAGCATATTGACTCAGTTGAGCTTTTCATTGCCAAGCCAGGAGAAAGCACAAGAATTACTCCAGTAAAAGACGTTATAGAACCAAGAGTGAAGGTTGATGGACCAGGCGGATACCTGCCAGGATTCATGAGCAAGGTTGATGTTGTAGGCTCAGGAAAAACTCATGTACTAAAGGGTGCTGCAGTTGTTACAACAGGAAAAATTGTTGGCTTCCAGGAAGGTATAGTTGACATGACTGGTCCAGGAGCTGAGTACACTCCTTTCTCAAAGACAAATAACCTTGTAATCAAGGCTGAGGTTGTTGCAGGACTACAGCAGCACGCTCACGAGGAAGCATTAAGAATGGTTGGCTTCAAGGCTGCAAAGTACATTGGAGAAGCCGGAAGAGATGTAACTCCTGATGAGGTTAACTGCTACGAGACAAAACCACTATTTGAGCAGGCAGCAGAATATCCAAACCTACCAAAGGTAGCTTATGTTTATATGCTTCAGACTCAAGGTCTTCTTCATGACACATATGTATATGGAGTAGACGCAAAGAAAATCGTTCCAACCCTAATTTACCCAACAGAGGTAATGGACGGAGCAATCGTTTCAGGAAACTGTGTTTCTGCATGCGATAAAAACCCAACCTACGTACACGTAAACAACCCAATCATCCACGACCTTTATGAGCGTCACGGAAAAGATTACAACTTCATGGGAGTTATAATTACAAACGAAAACGTATACCTTGCTGACAAAGAAAGATCATCAAACTGGTCTGCAAAGCTGGCAGAGTTTATGGGACTTGATGCAGTAATTATCTCTGAGGAAGGATTTGGAAACCCAGATACTGACCTTATCATGAACTGCAAAAAGATAACTGCAAAAGGAATCAAAACTGTAATTGTTACAGACGAGTATGCAGGAAGAGACGGAGCTTCTCAGTCACTAGCTGACTCTGACCCATCTGGAGATGCATGTATAAGTAATGGAAACGCAAATATGATAATTGACCTGCCAAAGCTTGACAGAGTAATTGGTCATACAAACTTTATCGATACAATAGCTGGAGGATTCGCAGGATCTCTTAGAGAAGACGGATCAATCCAGGTTGAAATTCAGGCTATAACTGGAGCTACTTCAGAAGTAGGATTCGGCTACCTGACAGCAAGAACTA
>JBDHVO010000094.1:0-5061 GCA_039809675.1 Proteocatella sp. | reverse complement strand
AAAGGCAATAAGAGCTGCAGTCTCTCTATTAAAGGCAATCCCGATATAGGGAAGGCCAAAATAAATAAACATAAGCTGTAAAAGCAGGGGGGTCCCCCTCATAAGATTTATATAGTATTTTGCCAGAAGCTTTAAAGGTGCAAATTTGTTCATTCGGGCAAAGGCAACTACAAATGAAAGGGGGATGGATACCGCCCACACTATAATTGCGTATCTTAATGTAGTTGCAACCCCTCTCATCATAGAAGGGATCAGCATTACGACAATATCCATAGATCCTCCGCTTTAATTATTTAGTTTGTTGCAAACCATTTTGCATAAATTTCATCATATTTTCCATCAGCTCTCATGTCATCCATGGCTTTATTGACCTTTTCCAGGAGGGTGACATCGCTCTTTCTCATGCCTATGCCATAGAGCTCATCGCCGAAGTTGTCGGATAAAACCTTATATTTTTCTTCGCCCCTTAATTTCATATAGTATCTTGCAAGCACCTCATCAACGACTATGGCGTCAACTCTTTTGGCTTCAAGATCCATAAAAGCCTCGTTGTTTGTATCGAACTGAATCAGGTCTTGGCCAAGAGTATCAACAAAGTCTGCGCTGTTCATTACAGCCTCATAGGCACTGGATTCTTTTTGTACGGCAAGGGATTTTCCGGCTAGGTCAGCCTTGGAGTTTACTGGAGAATCGGCCATGGTTACTATAATCTGGCTGTTTTCCAGATAAGGTTTTGAGAAAGCAACCTTTTCCTCTCGGGCAGGAGTTATGGTATAACCGTTCCAGATCAGGTCTATATTTCCTGCCTGAAGCTCAGTCTCCTTAAGCGACCAGTCAATTGGCTGGAATTTTATTTTAAGGCCGATCCTGCTGCCTACCTCGTTAGCCAAATCAACGTCAAAGCCCACGAGGTTACCGGATGAGTCCCTAAAACCCATTGGGGCAAAGGTGTCATCAAGGCCCATTACAACCTCTCCCTTTGTTTCCATATCGCTCCATGTATCCGAGCCAGCCTCGTCCTTTGTTTGTGAGCATCCGGCAAGGGCCAGGGTGAGGGTTGCAAATCCTGCAACAATTAGTTTCTTTGATAGGTTCATTTTTACCTCCTAAAAATAAAAGTAAAATCAAAGTGCCATCTTGTATCCCAAATATTACTAAGGCCATAGCTGGTCCTTGGTTATATGTTAATATAAGTGCAATCACTAAAAAAGTCAATAGTTTTGCCGGAAAATATCAACAAATTTAGAAAAATGCAGGAAAACAAGGTCAATCCTGCACGAAAAGGCGAAAATAAGTCCCAAAGGTTCCGATATCTGCTCTTTTAGAGCCTTGATTTAACGGAATATATCCTCCTTATATGGTATAATTAGTTTGAGCTACCTCAGATCTGGTTATAAATAAGCTAATAAGGAATCTTGTAATCAGATTTTTTAACAATAAAATAAATCTATAATAGATAGGAAGAGTGACAAAATGAAAAATAACCATAAAAATAATAAAAATAAATTCCTGCTTCTTATCCTGGTGGTAGTTACTATAGCCTTGGCAGGAGGAGGCATATACTATGTATATGAAGGCTCCAGGCCTTTATCATCCAAAGGACAGGTAGAGGAGATAAAGCCTCCGGCAGAAGAAATTGAGAGGGAGCCGGCTCCAAAGCCCGAGCCAGAGGAGGCTCCAAAACAGGATATGGCCTATGACACCATCCTTGCAAAGTATGAGGAAAAATACAAGCAAAATAATGACCTTGCCGGCTGGATAAGTATACCAAAGACAAACATTGACTACCCTGTTATGCAGTCTGAGGACAATGATTTCTACCTCCACAGGGATTATGACAAAAACTATCTTTTTGACGGAATCCCGTTTTTAGACTTCAGAAATCCCTTTAAGGGGGAGCTGTATGACAACAGTATAATATATGGACACAATATGGGGAGCAAGGGCAATATGTTCTCAGAGCTTATGAGGTATACCAATATTGATTTCTACAAAAAGGCACCTGTTATTAAATTTGACACAGTTTACAGGGAACATGAGTGGAAGGTTATTGCTGTTGCAGAAGCTAACACGGACCCGAGATATGGCGATGTTTTCCAGTATTATAATTTTTTGAAGGCCAAAAACCAGGAAAGTCTTGACTGGTTTCTTGATGAAATATATTCAAGAAGCTATTACAGGACAGATGTTGATGTGGAGCTGGGCGATAAGCTTTTGACCCTGCAAACCTGCACAAATGACAAATATGAAACCAAGCTTATTGTTGTAGCCAGACAGGTAAGACCTGGTGAGGCTCCGGAGGTTGATGTTGCAAAGGCAGTCTTAAATCCTGCCAGAGTACTCCCAAGATAAAAATATGAAAAAAGCTAAAGATATTCTCAAGGACGCCGATATAATAATAAGCAATCAAAACCTAAGGGTGTTCTTGGGATATATTTGACTTATAGGGAGGGGAGATATGAAAAGGCATACAAAAGTGCTGGTTGGCACAGGCCTGATAATGGCTCTGGCATGGGTTCCTTTTGTTGGATCCAGGCTTTATAATGAAGCGAAATATGAAATAGTAGTGCTTGAGGAGGATTTGCCCCTTGCATCAAATATTGATATTTATGAAAAAAGCGGCACAATAATGGATTTTTCGAATACTAAGGAAGGTTATGTTACTGTAAGTAATACAACAGCTAAAAAACGCTTAAAGGTGCAGGTTATAAAAAACAATACAACCTACAACTATGACCTTAAAAACGGGGGCAAGGCAGAGATTTACCCTTTTCAGCTGGGAGAAGGCCAGTATAAGGTAAGGGTCCTCGAAAACACGACTGGCAACAAGTATACTCCCCTGGCAGAAAAAACAATAGATGTAAAGCTTGATAGTGCCTTTACTCCCTTTTTGAAGCCAAGCCAGTATATTATGTACGGTAATAACTGGGCCGCTGTAAAAAAAGCGGCAGAGCTTACAAAGGGTAAGAAAACTGACCAGGAAAAAATCGAAGCCATCTACACCTTTGTAGTTAAAAGCATTAAATATGACTATAAAAAAGCAGAAACTGTTAAGGCTGGTTACTTGCCAAATGTAGATGAAACCCTGGCGAGCAAAAAGGGAATATGCTTTGATTACGCAGCCCTTCTATCAGCCATGCTCAGGTCTCAGGGTATTCCGTCAAGGATGATAATAGGAACAGTGTCCCCGAAGGATATAAACCATGCATGGAATGAGGTATATACTGACAAGGACGGGTGGACTACCATAAAAATCGAATTTAAGGGTAACCAGTGGAACCGGATGGATTCTACCTTTGGAGCTTCTGGTGGCGATGATATACAAAAGTTTATTGGTAACGGCCAAAATTACACAGGCTTGAGACTCTATTAACGAGGCGAACAATTATTTGGGGGAACAATGAACAAATTAGAATTATCGAGTAAGCAGCTGGCATTTTTTTGTGACCAGCTGCATCTGATTTTAAGCTCTTCTATAGGGCTTGCGGACGGGATAAGCTCTGTAATAGAAGGCTTTGATAGCGAAGCTGTAAGGGGCAGGCTCAAAGAAGTCAGGGACAATCTTGAGCTTAACAAGAGCCTGTCTTCTTCCCTTAGGCTTAGCGGGCTTTTTCCAGACTATATGTTAACCATGGTTGAAGTCGGAGAGGAAACAGGAAAGACTGACCAGGTAATGGAGTCTCTTGGTAAATACTACAAAAAACAGGATAAATTAAAGAAGCAAATAAGGGATGCAGTGACCTATCCCCTTATTATTTCCTTTATGGTTATGATAGTTATTGCAGTTTTGGTTGTTAAGGTATTGCCAATCTTTGCTCTGGTTTTCTCAAATCTTGGGGCTGGCGTACCGGCTTCTCTTGCTCTTGTTACAAAGGTAAGCAGGATGATTACAGGCCTTGTGGGCTTTGCTTTTGCTTTTATGCTCCTGTCTACCATCTTTCTTTATCTTAGGCAAAAAAATGCTGAGGGCAGGCAAAAAAACACAAGTCTCTTTTTAAGTCTACCTGGAATTAAAAGCATATACAAGGATCTGCAGGCAGCCAGGTTTGCCAATTCCTTATCCCTTCTTGTTTCCTCTGGCTATGATCTATACAGGTCTTTGGAGCTTACAGGGAAGGCTCTTGAAGAAAGGGAGATTGATAAAAAAATAAAACGGGCCATCAATAGACTGGAGCATGGAGATTCTCTTGGAGATGTGCTCTCTGAAACGAATATTTTCAAGGGGCTTCATTCTCAGATGCTAAGGCTGGCTGTTCAGACCGGCCACCTTGATTCTGTACTGGCAGACCTATCCTTGGAATATACTGATGATGTCGAGCGGAGTGTAGACAAGCTGATAGGGATAATTGAACCGACCCTTGTGGGGGCCACGGCATTTATAATTGGAGGAATCCTCCTTACAGTAATGCTGCCCCTGCTAGGAATAATGTCTTCGATGGGTTAGAGAGATGGAAAGAATAAAATTAAACCTTACATCCCTCCTCATATTTCTGCTGCTAATGGCTATGATTGTTTATTCGGCGGCTACCATTAATAAGAAGGCATCTGCAGAAAGCGTTCAGACAATAGAAGCTAATATAAGAAAGGCGGCTGTCACCTGTTATGCAATAGAGGGTGCTTACCCCCAGAGTCTTGACTATCTTGAGGAAAATTATGGCTTGAAGCTGGATAGGGGAAGGTATGCTATAGAGTATGATATTGTTGGTTCAAACATCATGCCCTGGATTGCTGTAGCTGAAAAAGGAACCTACTACTTTGATAAAGGCTGGGATTAAAAATGAAGAACAATTTTAAATATACAGTCTCCCTATTTAGGTTGCTCCTGATTTTTGTGTTTATTATGGTCTCTATAATTCTTGTGGTCTTAGGATCTAATTTCTATGCAAAAACAGTATCGGCCATGGACACAAACGGGACAATAAGGACAGCCTCCGGTTATATAACGAACAAGGACAGGGAGCTTGGCTCAAGGGCTTATTGCCAGGATAACCTCTTTTTTTTTGAAATAAGGTCTGAGGGAGAAAGCTACCGTAATTATTTATATTATGATGAAGGCTTTCT
>JBDHVO010000093.1:0-5074 GCA_039809675.1 Proteocatella sp. | reverse complement strand
AGAAAAACGCATTAAGCTATCGCTTGGGGGAATGAGTCCGTTAGATTATAGGCGGAGTTTGGGAATAGCTGTTTGATGTCCAAAAAAACGTCCGCACCCCCAAGTGAGGAATTTATGCTTGCAAAAAACAATTTGTCCGCACCCCCAAATGGAAGTGCTGACAATTACTAATGAATCGACCAGCCAATAATCACCAACAAAAAAGTCCAGGCTATCAGCTTGGACTTTTACAGTTTAATTTACAGTATGATTTACAGTATGATTTTTACATAGACCAGATGGTTAAAATTTTAAACAAGCTCTATATCTTCCTTGCTTGTTTCCCTGATATAGGCTTTTTCCAGGGATACAAGCTTTGTCCCGTCTTTAAAGGCGAGGATATCACCTCCTACAAGGGCTTGGCCAAGGGCCAGGATGTCGTTTGAGTCAGGGTTTTGCAGTGGGAAGGCCAGGTTAAATGAGTAGGCCGCTCCTGAGTCTTTTTTGAATACGAGGGTTAGGGTTTTTTCAGTCATTTTTTCTCCTTTTTTCTTTAATTAATAGGGTTAGCATTTTTCCTGCCTAGGCCATTATGCCTGTGCTTTCGATTTTTGTAAGGGTGGCCGGATATTCCTGCAGGGCCTGCATGGCCTCTGAGAATGTCAGCAGCTCGGCTTCGGTGGCGCTTATTCTTACGTTGTTGATGGTCCTGCTTTTTGTTACCTGCTTGTCGCCTTCCATTCCAAGGTCATAGATTAGCTTTAGGGCTACCCCCAGTGTTGTTGTAGTTGCCATTTTGTTCCTCCTTTTATTTTTTTGGACTTTGTCCTTTCACCTAGGTATATGGCTGGGGGGATATTTTTGGGGGAATTTTTTTGAAAAATTTCATATTTTTCGCATTTTACCTGATATTATCCCTATAATTATAATTTTGTGCAATATTTTTGCATATTTGTCTTGACTTAAGTTTTGCCTGGTGTTAATATATCGGCAAGGGATTTGGCCTTAGGGCGTTTTTTGTTTTCCCATAGGGGACTAGAAAGTGTGGCAGGTTTATTAATTTGAAGGAGGTATAATTTGGAGATGAAGAAGGATGGGTATCTTTCAGGTGAGGCTGGATCAGGCGGTAAAGGGCCAAGGGGCCAGGGGTGGTCCTACGACGAGATAGAGGCCTGTCTTGCTTTGGCAAAGTCAGGGGATATGGATAAGATGGGAGAGCTTATTCTTATGCTTGAGCCCCTTATAAAGAGGCAGGTCAGGCATTATTTTGGTGTCTTGGATGAGGATTATGTCCAGATGGGGAGAATCAGGGTTTTTGAGCTTGTTTTGCGGTTTGATCCTGGTTTTACGGATGTCTTGTTTCTTGGATATATAAAGAGGTTTCTTGGCTGTTATTTTTGGGATCTAAAAAAACAATCTCTGAGATCATCTGAGCTTGTGGATGGCTTTGTTGATATGGAGGAGCTTTCTGAGTTGGCTACATATGAGGACCAGGGTTTTTTGAAGGTAGAGCTTGATGATCTTTTGGCCTGCCTTTCGGAGGATGAGAGATTTGTTATCAGGAATAATGTTATGGAGGGCCTTTCTCTTTTTCGGCTTGCCCAGGCCATGGGCAAGAGCTATGACCAGGTCAAATATATTAAGCAAAAGGCTTTGACCAGGCTGAGGGCTAAGGGCTAACAAAAAATACTGCAGGAATCTGCAGTATTTTTTGTTGGTCTGGGGCTTAGCCAGGGGAGTTTTCTCCTATTTTGTCTTTAAAGTCCTTCCATTTTGCCCACTTGTTTGCGCTCATAGAGGCAGGGCAGATTTTGCCTGAGGCGTCGTAGTGGCGTACCAGCCTTTCCCTTGGTATTTTGTATTGCTTCATAAGGGCTCTTACCAGGGATGCAGCATTTGAGAGGGTAGCTCTGTAATCTCCGTCACTATTGATACACAGCTCTATGCCTATGGAGTTTTGGTTGCTGATGCCTTTTTTGCCGTATCCGTCTCCGCAGTGCCAGGAGGCCATGGAGTCCTCTATTATCTGGATTATCTGCCTGCTGTCTACAAGATAGTGGGCACTGGCGTTTTTGTTGCCTGAGCCAAAGTATTTCTGGTGGGCTCTTGCATCCGCTCCTGATCTTTTGTTTCCTGTGTCATGGATTACGATATAGCTGATGGCTTTAGAGCTCCTGCCTGAGTAGTTGTAGCCTATTATCTGCTTTGAGAGGATTTGGTTCAGGGGATTTTTTTCTTCTTTCATTTTACCTCATTTCTAAGTGTTTTTTCTTAACAGGTCCAAGGAGCCGCTGAGCCTGACTATTGATTCTGAGAGCTTTTCCATCTTGCCTTCTAGCCTTACTAGGAGGTAAACGCTAAGGACTATGGGAAAACCAAGATTTGCAATGGGGCTTAGGAGTTCTTCCATATCTCCTCCTTTCTTCACTTTTATATATGGAGGTATTTTTTCCTTTTGGGGATTATCGGCATATAATTGTTAGGGATTTTTGTGTAATTATTGGGTTTTTGCTTATTTTGCCCGCTTTTATGGGTAGATGATGAGTAAGAATTTTTTTGAAGGGAGCGTAAAATGAAAAAAAGATGGAGATGTATGGCTTGTAATTATTCTTTGAGAGATGATGATGCGCCGGATGTATGTCCTCGCTGCGGGGCGCCCAAGGCGGCTTTTTTGGAGCTTCAGGAGGACGGCTATGACGATTCCTCCGGTCTAAAGCCTGTGGAGCATACAGATGTACTGGTTATTGGCTCTGGAGCGGCTGCCTTTGCAGCGGCAGTAACTGCAAGAAAAAACGGGGCCAGGGTTATTATGCTGGAGAAGGAAAATATAATCGGGGGTACTACCAGCCGCAGCGGGGGCGGTTTTTGGATTCCTATGAATATGCACCAGCAGGAGGCAGGCTATGAGGACAATAGGGAGGATGCCCTTCGCTATATGGCCAGGTACTCCTACCCCAATTACTATAACCCTCAGGCAGAGGGCTATGGAGTCCCAGGGAGGGAGTTTGAGCTGCTGGAGGCCCATGTGGACAATGGCCATCTCATGGTGGCTGATTTTGAAAAGTGGGGGAGTCTTCGCAGTGCCCTTTATATAAACTGGACCGGCCAGGCAGATGTTGACTACCAGACCCAGTTGCCGGAGAATAAGGGGATAAGGGGGAGGATGCTCTTTACAAGAGGGTCCTCTGGCAAGGCGGTTATGTATGGCCGGACTCTGATTGTCCAGATGGAGAAGTGGGCAAGAGAAAACGGAATTTCTATCTATACCCAGATGGAGGCCAGCTCGATTTTGAAGGATGAGACAGGCAGGGTCTACGGGGTTACAGCCAAAAAGGATGACAAGGTCTTTACCTTTGAGGCAAGCCTGGGGGTTGTTTTTGGGACGGGGGGCTACACCCACAATGAGGAGTTTATGCTCCAGTTCCAAAGGGGGCCTCATTACGGGGGCTGCTCAGCTCCGACCAATACAGGAGATTTTATAAGGCTGGGGGCACAGATAGGGGCCAGGATAGGCAATACTGCAGGGGCCTTCAGGGCCCAGGGCGTTGTGGAGCAGCATATGAAGTATCCAGGGGGCACCTCCAATATCTTCTACCTTATAGGGGATTCTGTTATCCTCCTTGATAAGTATGGCAGGAGGATTGTGGACGAGAAGCGCAACTATACTGACCGGGCTATGGTTCATTTTGTCTGGGACCCTGTAAAGGCTGAGTGGAAGAATATGTTTACCTTCCTTGTCTTTGACCAAAGGACAGCCGATCTGTGGGGCAATAATCCCCAGTCCCCTGCTGTTAAGGGCAATGAGGAGTATTTGATTACAGGCAGTACCCTGGAGGAGCTTGAACAAAATATCCGCCTGAGGCTTGAAAGACTGGCGCCTATAAGCGGGGGCTTTGCCCTTGATGAGAGCTTTTCTGAGAATATCAAAAAAACTATCGAAAGGTTCAATTCTTTTGCAGAGTCAGGCATAGATGAGGATTTTGGCCGGGGAGAGTCTGCCTATGACAGGGAGTGGACGACCTTCCCGCCTGACAAGGAGGGTGCTGCTTGGCCGCCTGAGGGCTCCAAAAACTACACCATGTACCCTATTTCAAGCGAGGGGCCCTACTATGCCACTATCCTGGGGGCAGGGACCTTAGATACCAACGGAGGCCCTGTTATAAACAGGTATGCCCAGGTTCTGGACTGGAATGACCAGCCTATTGAGGGCCTTTACGGGGCAGGCAACTGTATAGCCAGTCCTACAGCCAATGCCTACTGGGGCGGAGGAAGCACCATAGGGCCTGCTCTTACCTTTGGCTATATTGCAGGCAACCACATAACAAAAAACAAATAAAAAAGCGGTTAAAGCAAAAAGGCTCCGAGGGTTTTCGGAACCTTTTTGTTTTCATCTCCTTTATAGGGGCATTCTGTACTATAAGGGTTTTCAAGTCTTCCATAGATTATTTTTATGAAACAAAGGGTTCGCATATGGGAAAAACCTGCGTGTCTATGATATAATATAGAAGATTGCGGGCATTGCCCCTTAACCAAGGAGAAAATATGACTAATAACAAAATAAAGCTGACCCAGATGGTCAGGGCGTCCGGCTGAGCGGCCAAAATCGGGCCGGAGGATCTGGCCATAGCCCTTACAGCAATACCAAAAATGCACAGCGACAAGCTTATAGTGGGGCTTGAGACCTCTGATGATGCAGCGGTTTACCGTGTTTCAGAGGACAAGGCCATAATTCTTACCCTGGATTTTTTTACCCCTGTTGTTGACGACCCCTATACCTTTGGCAAGATAGCGGCTGCCAATGCCCTTTCTGATGTCTATGCCATGGGGGGAGAGCCGACAGTTGCCATGAATATAGTGGGCTTTCCCTCCTGCGAGAGCATGGATATCCTCAAGGAGATCCTGAGGGGAGGGGCAGAAAAGGTTATGGAGGCAGGTGCTATCCTTGTTGGAGGGCATACGGTGGACGATTTAGAGCCCAAGTATGGCCTGTCCGTTACGGGAGAAGTCCATCCTGACAAGGTCAGGGCCAACTGCCACGTTAAGGAGGGGGATGTCCTGGTGCTGACAAAGCCCATAGGCACAGGGATTATCAATA
>JBDHVO010000092.1:0-5083 GCA_039809675.1 Proteocatella sp. | reverse complement strand
TCCTTAGTATTTCTACATTTTTCGCAATAAAGTCTGCCCGGCCATAGACAAGAAATTTTTTCTTTATTTCTTTTTCTCTAAGTAGACCTATAAAGTCCTCAATTCTTTTTGTGTCGTACAAAAAATCATCATCAACTATATAGATTTCCTCTTCTCTTATACTTTTGAGTTCGTCTATTACATCCGGTATGGACCTTGTAAAGTATTTGCCGTCTGTGATTAATTTGCAAAAACAAAAGCTGCAGGAATAAGGACACCCATAGGAGGTCTTTATGAGGGCACAGGGTCTGTGAAACATATAGTAGTACTTGTCCCTGTAGTCAGATAGGATCCTCCTATCTGGGTGCTTGTAGTCGAAGCCTGTCTTTTTGGGGCCTGTCTTTGCCAGAATTTGCTTAATCTCTTCCTTGCTCTTTCCTTCTAACATAGCAAGAAGGGTCTCATTGAACATATCTATGCCGTTTCGGCTATATGTAAAGTCTATAAAAGCAGACACAAAGTCCCCTGAGACAACCTCGGCATGAATTCCTCCTACTGCAACCATTATAGCTGGTTTTATACCTTTGGTTCTTTGAGCCAGGTCCTTAATGATTCCTACATGGGTTATATAGCCTGTAAAAGCGACCAAATCAGGCATATTATCTTTTATTATAGTCTCGTAGGATCTCTTGTCCAAAATCATATCTATGATCTTAAGCTCTACTTTGGCCTTTATAGCATCAGGAAGATTGGCTGCAAGATATTCAAGCTCAAGAGGCTCGCATATCATTACATGCTGGAGACCAATTGTTGCCTTTGGTGGCCTTGGTCTTACAAGTAGGACTTTCATTTTTTCACCTTTTTCAAAGTATATACTGCAATTTTAGGCATATATTTTTTGACTCTAATTATTTTTAGCTCCTCTACCCTAAATACTCCTTCAAGCATTTGCCTGAACCTTGTGTCCGACGGGTATGAGGCAGGGCCAGTAGTAAATTTTACAAAAAAAAGTGCAATTTTATCGTAAAGGCTGGTTTCACTGGCAAAGCCCATGTAAATAAGTCCGTCATCCTCTAGGAGATTGGACAAATCTTTAATAACCTTTTTAGGGTTTTTGTAATAGGGAAGCGAGTGGGTAGATATAATGATATGGTATTTGCCTTCAAGCTGGCTCAGGTCTTTTGCATCCATTAGGATGTGTCTGGCTCTTTTGTTTGTCTTTTTTGATATATCAAGCATGGCCTTTGATGAGTCAAGGCCGCTAAGGTCCAAGGATGGATTAAGCCTCGAAAGCTCTGCAAGCAATTCCCCTGGACCACAGCCTAAGTCCAGAATTTTTAGGGGTTTTTCCTGGTCAAAAAGACTTGTTATATAGTCCCTTGTAGGTCTTAGAGAGTATTTTTGAACCCAGAGTTTGTCGTATTTATTTGCCCAAAAATCCCAAATATTCATATCTTGTCCTCCTTGAAAACCTTGTATCCTCTCTTACTTGGTTTGTAAGAAAAGAGGACAAGAAGCTTTTGAAGTATATAGTTTATAATTGTATTAGAATGCTGGATACCCAGGTATTTTTCTTCCTCACAGCAGCCCAGCTTGGCTTTACTTTCTTCTGCTGTCTGCCCAAAGTCAATTAGATCAGCTTTTCTTTCAAGGCCTAGCTCAAGAACGCTAAGAAGCATATTGAGATAAAGATCATAAGCTGGGTTGTCTTCCCTCCTAAAGCCACAAAAAAGAAAATAGACCTTATTATTAAATTCTTTGATCTGAACAAAGGCCAGGAGCCTCCTGTCTTTCTTGTCCAAAAACTCATATATCTCTGTCTTAGAGTTTTTAAAAAAATCAAGGCTCAAGATCTCCAGGGGATTATCTGTCCTTTCTATTACGCTTTTGTAAAGGGCATAATGGTCTTCACTAAAGCTTTCATTTTTAATTTTGCTGATTGATAGCCCTTGTCTTTTTAAAAGAGCTTTTTTTACTCTCCTCCTGTAGGGGCTCCTTAGATTATCTATATAGTCCTCAAGGCTATCAAAGCTCCTGTAAAATACAAAGTTTGATAGGGTTCTTCCTTTTAATTCCAAATCTTGGTCTGCATTAAGGATTACACTAAGGCCCTCCATAGATCCAATAATTTGTTTGACAGCCTCAATATTGCCGTAGTAAGGTTTTTGACATATGGAGGCAGGCAAGCCCACTACTCTTGTCTTGACTGGCAAGTTCAGCTTACCCCAAAAGTTGAACAGGTTCAGCTTTAACCTGTATGAGATAACAAGGCCTCCATCCTTGTAGGTATAGGTCTGGCCGCAGGGGTTAGTTTCTTCTAAGACAAGAAGCAGATCTTCAAGGTCTTCATCAAGACCAAGGTTTTTTGAATCATATAGAGCTTTCAGGTCCTTTATTGACTTAAAGTTTTCCATAAGTCCTTCCTTATTAAATTCCAAGTAAATTTCCGTATTCTTTTTGTTCTTAAGAGTCTAAGGTGGATTCCATAAAACAAGGTGTAAAATAAGGGTCTTGGGAGCCTTGGCTTCATTACAAGGTGCAAAAAATCAAACTTTTCGGGATTTTTTGTCGTAAGCTTGTCTTTTTCTTTTTTATAGTCTTTTGTCCCTTTTATGGGTGTAAAAATAGAAATAGTAAAAATTTCAATCTTGTTTTGTTTTATAAAGCCGTATAGATTTTTAAAGTCTTTAAGTCCATAGCTTGGGTGGATTATAAAGAGGGCCGTAAAATCTATATGAAGCTCCTTTAGGAAACTTATTACTTGCAGATAATCAAGAGAATCTGTTCCCTTGTTATAGGCCTTTAGTTCCTTGTTTGTGACAGCTTCAAAGCCAATTATAAGCTCATCAAGGCCAATTTTCTTTAGGTCTTTGATTAGATTCTGGTGCTTTAATATAAAATCAGCCCTAAGGTAGACAATATATTTTTTCTTTACTCCAAGGCTTTTTATTTCTTTTATGAAGTCTATGCAGTCCTGTCCATCAAAAAACAAGATATCATCAACTATCCATATATAAGCGGCAGGTATTTCTTCAATCTCCTTAGCCATTTGCTTGTAGTCTGCCCTTATGTACTTTTCATCATTAAGCTCCTTGCAGTAGCAATAGGAACACTTGTAGGGACAACCTACGCTACCTTTTACAAGGGCCACCTCTCTTTTTTCAAGATAATGGGTCTTATGCTTATATTTTTCGAAAACACTTCGCTCTGGCATAAGGTCTTCTTGATAATTTAAGGTGAGCCTTTCCCCTTTTATCCATTTGCCGTTTTTTTGAAAATCAAAGCCCTTTGCAGAATCTCCTCCTATATTTATAAAATCGAGGACATTTTTAAAGGCTGTAAAACTGTGGGAGTGGATTACATAGTCTATGCAGTCCTTATGGAAGGAGGAAGCATTTAACTGGACGTGGACTCCGCCTACAATAATTTTTGCATCAGGGTATTTTTTCTTGTAGTTTTTTGCTTCATAAAGTATCTGCTCCTCAGCCACATTGTAGCCTGTTAGATAAATAAGGTCTGGATTTTCAAGCATTTGACTTTTTTTATGAAAAATCTGGTCCTCTATATAAGCCTTTAACCCTACGGATTTGCAAAGGGCTTTGAGATATTCTAGCTCCAGCGGTTCAACAACTATGGGCTCAAAAAAGGAAAATATAGTTTTTACCCTTACTTTTTTGAGAAGAATATTTCTTATCATATTTATACCTCTCAAAATTAAAGGTCTAAAACATAGGCCTTGTACCTTTTGTGTACTTCATCTGCCCACCTAAATGCTAGATTGTAGGATTTTGTATTTTCATCTAAAATCCAGCCTGTTTCCAAATATTCATACTTATCTCTGGCAAGCTGATAGCACTTATTAAGGAGAGCTAAGATGGCCCCCTTCTCCTGATTTGAGGGCAAAACCCCTATTTCTACTATTTTTACTGTATCTATCCTTTTGGCAAGGACTTTGTTTTTTATTACAGTCTGAAGTCCCAGGCTTTCTGATGGTTTCATTAGCTGATTATAATCAGGATACCACAGCATAAAGCCCACAGGCACCCCGTCTTTTTCAACAAAGAGGAGGTTTTCAGGCTTTAAAAGATATTTAAAGTCCTTGAAAAGCTCCAAATCTTCCGCCTCAGCTCTTTCGTAATAAAATGGGTGGTTGCTAAAGGCCTTGTTGTTTATGTGAGTGTAGATCCCTATTTCATTTTTAAGGTCTTTGAAGTTGGCGAATCTGACCTTGTAGCTCTTATTCAGCCTTTCTTCAAGCTTATTTGTAAATAGTCTTCCAATATCCTTGGTAGCCTTATGAAAGCTCACCATATCTGTCTGCCGAAAGCCTGCATTTATAAAATATATATTGTAAAACTCTTCATTATGGGCTGTACCAAAGCTCTGCCACTTATCGTAGCCCTGGGCCAAAAACCCCAGACCATAGTTGACATGGATGTTTAGGGAGGCTGAAATCTGCTTGGCCCCTTTATTTTTGGCTATTCCCTTTGCGTAATCCAGTAGCATATCAAAGGCCTCCTCGCTATATTCCGCAGATTCGAAAAAGGCTATCTGAAATATGTCCGCCATCCTGTGGGCATGGGCCAAAAAGCTGGCCATAATTATTTTGTTTTCCTTTACAAGCATTACCGGATATATATCTACTGATTTGCATAGGATAGATTTCCCTTTGAGCAGGTCTTTTATAATCCCTGTCATGGAATTCCTTTTGAGGGCTTTGTTTAGGTACTGGTCCTCATAAAATTTTATAAAATCCATATGATTTGATTTATCTACCTTGATTAATTTCACTGGTCCCTCCAGGGCTTATAAGGCAGCCCCTGTTCAAGGGCATGAAAGCCTCCTCATTGTTTGTACCGAAATAATTAGATGTCAATTTCTAACAAAATCGGGGTATGATCCTGTCTTGCCCCTGAGTCAAGCATCTCAGATTTCACCACCTTGTTTGCTATTCTTTCACTTACCAGCCAGTAATCAATTCTCCAGCCAGAATTGTTAATTCTGCTCGTCTTAACTCTTTTGGCCCACCAGGTGTACTTGCCTTTTACATCTCCAGGGAGGTGGCGGAAGGTGTCCAGGAAGCATGTGTTTAAGAGGTTTGTAA
>JBDHVO010000091.1:0-5105 GCA_039809675.1 Proteocatella sp. | reverse complement strand
CAGTAAAAGGGGTAATAGACTATAAAGAACTCATAAAAGACCTAAGAGATATGGGCCTTAGGGCGGTCCTTATTGGCTATGAGAGTTTTAGTGATGAAGAGCTTATAAGCTACAGAAAAAAATCAACAACAAAGGATAATTGTAAGGCAGCCCAAATATTAAAAGACCTAAAAATTGATGCCTGGGCCTCTTTCATGGCCCACCCTGACTGGGACCTAAATGACTTTAGGCTTTTTAGACGATATATCAAACAGCTAAATCCTGAAATATCATCCATTAGCCCTCTGACCCCCTTTCCTAATCTCCCATTGTACGGGGAATACAAGGAGAGGCTCATCTATGAAGCTATTGATTATGAAAAATGGAGCTTTGGCCAGGTTATGATAAGGCCCTCCAAAATGTCTCTGAAAAAATACTATTATGAGCTCTTAAAAACCAATTTATATGTAAACCTATTTATAAACAAAAAAACTCATATGCTCAAAAGATTTGGTCTTATGAATGTTGCCAGGCTCCTTTATGGAGGTATAAAGGCATCTAATAAATACATAAGGCTAATGATGGAAGAAGCATAAATCACGATTAAACACTGACCCTCCTGTCTTTTATATGGATACGAGTCTACTATTGCTCTATTTAGGATGGGTATTTTTAAAATAATCAAAACTTTGTTATTTTTTGACTTTATCAAGGAGGGATAAACATGAGGGATACAATAGTAGCGAAATTTGGAGGCAGTTCTCTAGCAGATGCAAATCAATTTAAAAAAGTCAAAGAGATTGTCTTGGCTGATAGGAGAAGGAGATATATAATCCCATCAGCACCGGGCAAACGACATTCAAAGGATCACAAAATTACAGACTTGTTCTATATGTGCCATCAATTATCATCCCATGGCCTTAATTTTGATGAGGTCTATAGCATAATTGAAGAAAGATATCTGTCTATATGCAAGGAATTAGAGTTAGATATTAATATGCATGAAATTCTTGATGAAGTGGGAAAAAATATTAGAGGAGGTTGCAGTAGAGACTATTGCGGAAGTAGGGGAGAATATTTAAATGGCATTATTCTTTCTGCATATCTAGGCTTTGAATTTTTGGACCCTCAAGAGTTAATATTTTTTGACGAGAGAGAATTTTTGGATTCTGAAAAAACAGAATTAGCTCTAAAAGAAAGATTTAAAAATGTAGACTACGGGGTTATTCCGGGGTTTTACGGTGTAAAGCCCAATAAGGAAATAAAAACTTTTTCAAGGGGAGGCTCAGATGTGACAGGCTCTATTGTTGCCAATGGAGCAGAGGCAATCCTTTATGAAAACTGGACAGATGTTTCAGGTTTTTTAATGGCAGACCCTAAAATAGTTGATAATCCTAAGACTATAGAAAGGGTTACCTATAAGGAGTTGAGAGAATTATCCTATATGGGAGCCCCCGTTCTTCATGAAGAATCTATCTTCCCTATCAAAAACTCGGGCATACCTATTAATATTAAAAATACCAATGCTCCTGGAGATGTCGGAACAATAATTTTGGATGAAGCTTCAGAGGTTGCATACGCTGGCTCTATAACTGGGATAGCTGGCAAAAAGAATTTCACAGTAATTACCTTGGAAAAAACCCTCATGAGTAATGAGAGAAGTTTTTTGAGAAAGCTTATATCGGTGTTTGAAACAAACAATATAAGCGTGGAGCACATGCCTTCTAGCATAGATTCAATATCTGTTGTAGTTGCAAGTTCGGAAATTAGTCCAAAATTAGACAAGGTGCTGGAAGAAATCAGAATCTATTGTAATCCAGATAAAATAGTTTACTACACAGATATGAGCTTGATAGCTGTTGTAGGAAGAGGCATGATAGGGACTATGGGAATATCTGCGAAAATATTTACAGCTTTGGCAAGTGATGAGGTGAATATAAGGATGATTAGCCAGGGTTCAAGTGAATTAAATATTATTATAGGTATTGAAAATAAAGACTTTAATAAGGCTGTAAGGAGCATATATAAAGCATTTAACTAAAGGAGGGGATTGAATGAAAAAGGTTAATTTGGCTGTTTTAGGAGCGACAGGGTTAGTAGGAAGCACTATACTAAAGGTTCTGGACGAAAGAAATTTCCCGGTTAATAATTTATATTTGTTCTCGTCAAAAAAATCTGCGGGTCAGAGGATAAATTTTCAAGGTAAGGAATATGCAGTTGAGGAGCTAAGTGAGAAAGCCTTTGACAAAGAAATAGACCTAGCCTTGTTTGCAGCAGGTGGTGCAGTAAGTAAGCTCTATGTCCCTTTGGCTGCAGAAAAAGGAATAGTGGCCATAGATAATAGTAGCGTGTTTAGAATGGCAGAAGGTGTACCTCTGGTGGTGCCAGAAATAAATCCTGAAGATATAAAAGGAAAAATGATAATAGCTAACCCAAACTGCTCCACCATTCAATCAGTGCTACCTCTAAAGCCCCTCCATGACAAATATGGGATTAAAAGGCTGATTTATTCGACCTACCAGGCAGTTTCAGGATCAGGACTCGGTGGAATCAAGGATTTAAAAGAGGGAAAGGTAGAGTTTTATCCTCATCAAATCCAAGGCAATGCCCTTCCACACATAGACAGTTTCTTGGAGGATGGATATACAAAAGAAGAAATGAAAATGATTGATGAAACTAAGAAAATTTTAAAAGATAAAACAATAGGGGTAACAGCTACAGCTGTGAGGGTGCCAGTCCTTTATGGTCATAGTGTATCTATAAATGTTGAATTAAAAACCCCTTTTTCAATAGAGGATATAAAAGATGAAATCAGCAGGTTTTCAGGGATAAAAATTTGTGATGATGTAAAAAATAATATCTATCCTATGGCCCTTGATGCGGCTGGTCGAAATGAGGTTTTTGTTGGAAGAATAAGACGGGATTATAGTGCTGAAAATTGTCTGAATCTATGGGTAGTCGCGGACAATATCAGAAAGGGGGCTGCAACAAATGCAGTTCAAATAGCAGAGCTAGTAATAAAAAATATTTAGGAGGAATTATGTTAAATATAGCCATGCTTGGTCTTGGTACGGTTGGACAAGGCATAATAGAGATATTGAATGAAAGAGAGAAGGAATTAGAAGAGCTCATAGGGAAAAAAATTATTATAAAAAAGATATTAGTGGACAATATTAATAAAAAGAGGGATGTACAATTAGCGCCAGGTGTACTAACAAATAAGTTCCAAGATATAAGTGAAGATAATGAAATTGAAATAATTGTTGAGGTCACTTCAAGTTTGGAGGGTGGTTATGAGTATATCAAGGAGTCGCTGAAAAAGGGCAAGCATGTGGTTTCAGCCAATAAGGCAATTTTATCCAAATATTTTGAGGAACTGATAGAATTAGCCAATAGAAATAAAGTGGGCCTTTTATATGAAGCCAGCGTAGCGGGTGGTATCCCTGTATTAAAGCCTCTTAAGGAAAATCTTGTTTTAAACGAAATAGATGAAATACAAGGTATCTTGAATGGAACCTGCAACTATATTTTAACAAGAATGCTTCAAGAAGGGCTTGACTATAGAGATGCCCTACAGCAAGCCCAGGATTTAGGGTATGCTGAGGCAAATCCTGCAGCAGATGTGGAAGGTCATGATACCTTGCGAAAACTGAGAATCCTGTCTAGCTTAGGCCTGCAGAGCTCTATAAGAGAGGAGGATATAATACTTGAGGGTATAGATAGGATAAACTCCTTTGACCTGGAAGAAATCAAGAAACTAGGCTTAACAGTAAAATTAATTGGAGAAGGAAGACGTGACGGAGAGGGGTTTATTGCATTTGTTATGCCAGCAATAATAGGCACAGATTCATACTTTGCTAATGTAAATGGGGTTTTTAATTCGGTATCCTTTAAAGGAAGTAATGTAGGAGAGCTTAAATTTTACGGCCCGGGAGCAGGAAAGCTTGCAACAGCCAATGCTGTGATTTCAGACCTTATAGATATAGCTCTAGGTAATCATAGAAAGAATAATGTTTTGGGAAATAGGCAGCTTGAAAACAAGACTAGTTTATTAAAATCCAAATTTTATCTAAGGGTTTCAGATGCGAATGAAGAAGCTAGAGATGTGCTTAAGGACATAGCCCAACAAATATTGAGATATGACAAAGATATAGGAATAATAACAAAAGAGATTGAACTAGGAAATTTATATGAGCTTCTTAGATCATTAAATATTGAAAAAAAGAAGTATTTCTTGGGAATCTGCAAAATATGAGGATAAGCAAAGCACGAAGCCACCATTGTTAGAAATTAGCAAAATCGATTTATCATAAAATATAAAAAAACCTTGCAATTTGTTTTGAAAAATTATATACTTTCATTATATGAATACAAAGCGATGCTCTTATTGGCGTCGTTTTTTTAGTGAAAAAATCCAAAACAAAATCAAATAACAGGAGGAAAATTTGAAAAAATTAGTAAGTTTTATCATGGCATTTGTTATAGGGACAAACAGCCTAAGCTTTGCTCAAGGTGGAGTAAGCAAGACCTTATCTGCAAAAGCAGCGGCTCAGTACAAGGAATTCATAGAGGAGGCAGATGCAGACTACGCCTATGACCTCGCATATGAATTGTCGACAAATCCAAAGTTTTTTGACTCTGCCCAAGGCGGAAGAAACGCTGGATCTGATGCAGAGCACAGGACAGCAAACTATCTGGCGACAGAAATGAAAAAAATAGGACTTAAGGACGTTGAAAAGGTTAGCGCAAAAAGCGACCTTTGGCAATACAAGGGGTCCAAATTTAAAGTAGATGGCAAAGAATATAAGGTGTATTCTTATGCAACCAAGGGAACCTCAAAGGTAAAGGCTGAGATTATATATGTCGGCAAGGGAACCATGCAGGATTATAAAGATATTGATGCCAAAGGCAAAATTGTCTTGGTGGATATTGACCAAAGAAACGACTGGTGGATTACCTACCCGATGCTGGAAGCCCAGCACCAGGGGGCGGTTGCTATCCTGGCGGCAAATGTAGGAGGTTTTTCGCAAATCGCCGATGATGCCCTAAATGCCCAGGATATTTGCGGACCAACGTCAATACCAACCTTGTCCATTGGCGTTGCCGATTCCAAAGAGATTAAGGAA
>JBDHVO010000090.1:0-5162 GCA_039809675.1 Proteocatella sp. | reverse complement strand
ATATATAAAGGTATGTTCGCCTTACGAAAAGTTTTCATATAATGGCATTGATGTTGAAACTTATGGTTCCACAGACGAGGGGCTCAGTTATTTAATTAATATTGACGGAAAAAATATTTTTCATGCAGGAGATCTCAACTGGTGGCACTGGGAAGGTGAAAGTGATGAAGAAAAACTCCTTGCACGGGAAAGCTTTGAACGTGAAATAGCAAGGCTTAAAGGGAAAAAAATTGATATTGCATTTTTCCCTGTTGACCCGAGGCTGGAGAAGGCATATTGCTTTGGTGGAAGATATTTTATAGAAAAATTAAGGCCAGAGTACTTTATCCCAATGCATTTTCAAGATAGCTACGCTGTAACTACACGGTTCAAAAATCTAATGGAGAGTGAAGGCACCACCACAAAGGTATTCAGTCTCGAAAAACGTGGACAAACTATTGAGCTATAATAGGTTGAGCTGGCTTTATAAAAAAACCAGCTCTTTTGGGTGAGGAGGTTCAAAATGAGGGCTAATATTTCGGATTTAATCGTCAAATTTATGAATGAGGTTTCGTATCAGAAAGCAACAAAAGCTGAAATAGTTCGGATTTTTGCAGGGTCTAAAGGAGAAAGACTGTCTCTGGAAGGTGTTCTTGAAAAAATGGAAGAAGATGGAATTATTGTAAGAGACCGAAAAGGCAGGTATTCTACAGCGGAAAAAAGCGGTTACTTAAAAGGCACTATCAGACTTAATAGTAAAGGCTTCGGATTTATAGCCTCAGAAGGACAGAATACTGATGTGTTTATTCCAAAAGATTTTACTGGCTTCGCCATGGACAAAGATGAGGTTTTGTTTAAAATTACAAAGCCTGCAGAAGGAGATTCTAAGCCTGAAGGGATTGTTAAAACAGTTTTAAGACGGAATACAAATATTGTGGTTGGTCGCTTTTTTAGTAATAAAAACTTTGGCTTTGTTGTTCCCAATAATAAAAAAATGCTATATGATATCTTCATCCCCAAAAAAATGTTTGGAAAGGCAAGCGATGGCGATATAGTAGTTTGCAGAATCCTGAAATATCCCTCAGCGGAAAAAAAACCAGAAGGGATGATAACTGAAATTCTAGGGGCTCAAAGAACCTTATCAATTGACATACAAAGCGAGCTACTCCAAAGAGAGGTTAAAGATGTCTTTGGACAAAAGGTAGAAGGACAAACAGCCCTGCTCCCAGACAAGGTTGATCCTGATAGCCGGAAGAACAGAAAAACCTTGAATGAGAGGTTTATATATACTATTGACGGGATAGATGCAAAAGACTTAGATGATGCAATTTCTGTTAGCCTTAATGAAAAGGGTTTATTTGAACTAGGAGTTTATATAGCAGATGTAAGCCACTATGTAGAAGAAAAAAGCCCCCTGGACAAGGAAGCTCTTTTTAGAAGTACATCTATATATTTTGCAGATAGGGTTATACCCATGCTACCTCCTAAAATTTCTAACGGACTATGTTCCTTGAACCCAAATGAAGAAAAACTTGTTTTGTCTGTAACCATGAGATTCAACAATAATGGCAGACTTGTAGATAGTGAGATACATGAAGGTATTATTTCGTCTAGCAAAAGGCTGAATTACGATGAAGTGTCTGATTTCATTGAAAACAACGAGCTTTCCGATAACATTTCAAGCTCTTTGGATCTGCAGGAGTCTTTGAAGCTCGCAGCGGAACTGTCTCAGCTTATTAGGAAAAACCGAAATAAAAGAGGTAGTATTGATTTTGACTTTCCAGAATCATTCTTTGAAATAGATGGAGATAAGGTGCTAGCAGTTAAGAAAAGAGAAATAAGAACGGCTAACAAAATAATTGAAGACTTCATGATAGCAACAAATGAAGTGATTGCAGAAACCTTTTCTGCCCAGGAGATACCTTTTCTTTATAGAGAACATGAGACTCCAGATCCAGAAAAGCTTGCTGTTATTTATAGACAAATTGAAAGATATAATATCTTTCCAAAAGTCCACGCTGACAAAAAAATATATCCTTCAGATGTGCAATATATAATGAACAAAATTCAGGAGCTCCCTGAAAAAGATGCTCTCAGCTATAATCTGCTAAGAGCTATGCAAAAAGCCAAATATTCGCCAAACAACCCCGAACACTTTGGACTTGCCTCAAAACACTATTGCCATTTTACTGCACCTATTAGAAGATATCCTGACCTTCAGATTCATAGAATTATTAAGGAAACCCTAAAGGGTAAGATGGACGGGAAAAGAATCAAACACTATGAAAAGCTATTACCTGATGTTGCAGAAAGAACCAGTCTAATGGAGGTAGAAGCCGATGATTTGGAACGTACTGTAGACGCTATCCTTAGCTGTTACTTTATGCAGGACCATCTTGGCGAACAATTTGATGGTAAAATCACTGGAATTACGAATTTTGGGCTATATATTTTGCTTGACAATTCTATAGAAGGTCTTATAAGATATGCTGATATTGAAGATGATTACTATGAATATGATGAGGCTAATCTGTATGCAATAGGGGAGAGAACTAAAAAAATATACAGATTCGGAGATAAGGTACGAGTTGTAGTTGATAAGGTTGACTTCGACTTTAGAGAAATAAGGTTGTCATTTATTTGATAAATTGTTATAGATTTTTTTGTTATAAAATAGTAGAATGGGATTATTGGTGCAAACTGGGAGGTAGTTATGAGCAAGCTGTTGTCAGTAAATGTAACAAAAGATATATATTATATTGGAGTAAATGACAGAGAGACAGCCTTATTCGAAAATATGTGGCCGCTTTATCAGGGAGTAACTTACAATTCGTACCTTATTGCAGACGAGAAGACTGCATTGATGGATACGGTTAAAATCAATAAAGTGGATGATTTTCTGGCTAAATTAGAAGATGCTCTTGGAGGAAAACATCTCGATTATCTTGTAATTCAGCATATGGAGCCAGACCATTCAAGCTCCATAGAAACAGTTCTTAATAAATATCCTGATGTAAGACTTGTAGGTAACAAGAAAACAATTGATATGCTAAAAGAGTTTTACGGCATAGATGATACTGAAAAAATTCTTGAGGTTGCTGAGGGGCAGGAATTATGCTTGGGATCAAGGACCTTAAAGTTTTTTATGACTCCGATGGTTCATTGGCCAGAATCCATGGTCAGTTATGAAACAAGAGATAAAATACTATTTTCGCAAGATGCATTTGGGGGCTTCGGTGCACTAAATGGTCCAATATTTGATGATGAAATAAATAGGGATTTTTACCAAAATGAGACAAGAAGGTATTATTCTAACATTATAGGCAAACATTCAAAGCAGGTACAGGGGGTTTTAAAAAAGCTGGAAAACCTGGAGATCAAAATGATTTGCCCTGTGCATGGACCAGTATGGAGAACAAATCCTGACAAAATAAGGGCTGAGTACACTAAATGGGCAAATTATGAAACTGAAAACGGGGTCGTTATTGTATATGGATCTATGTATGGAAATACCACTACGATGGCAGACACTATTGCAAGACACCTTGCTGAGGAAGGAATAAAAAATATTAAGATGTATGATGTTTCTAAAACACACGCATCATATATTATTAATGATATTTGGAGGTACAAGGGCCTTATTCTGGGGAGCTGCTCCTATAATAACGGCTTATTTCCACCAATGGCGAATCTTGTAAACCTCATAAAAATGAATAACATAAAGTCTCATATTTTAGGGATTTTTGGTTCATATAGCTGGAGCGGCGGAGGAGTAAAAATGCTAAAGACTTTTGCGGACGAAAGCGATTATGATTTTATTGATCATATTGTGGAGGCGAAATCTGCCCCAAAACAGGAAGATCTTGCATCTTTGTCAATTTTAGCAAAAGAAATGGCAGTAAGACTCAGAGGAGAGTAAATGTCAGATATTAAAATTATTGCAAAAAATAGAAAAGCCCGATTCAACTTTGAAATAATGGAAACCTTTGAGGCTGGAATAGAACTAAAAGGCACAGAGGTTAAATCCATAAGGCAATCGAAACTAAATATGAGTGATGGATACGCAAGCATTGACAATGGAGAAGTAATCCTTAAGCAGGTTCATATCAGCCCATATGAGCATGGAAATATATTTAATGTCGATCCGCTTAGACCAAGAAAATTATTACTGCACAAGAAAGAAATTTCGAGGCTTATAGGAGAAACTACTCAAAAAGGGTACACTCTTGTGCCTTTGTCAGTCTATTTAAAAAGAGGAATTGTAAAAGTTGAGCTTGGACTTGCAAAAGGAAAAAAACTCCACGACAAAAGAGAATCGCTTGCGAAAAAAGATGCAGATAGAAGGATTCAAAGAGAGTTGAAAAATTATTAGAAAAAGGAAGAGAATTATTATGAGTTTGTATAGCAAATGGGAAGAGATGGCATATCATATTGACAATCAAGAAGAATACAATGAATTTTGGGGGGAATACTTGCCAAAGGAAACTGTGTTCTATGAATATATTTTGAAAAATCACCAAGAGGTGATAGAGAAAACTCTTGTCGAACTGGCAAAGCTTTTTGATGTGGATGTTCTTACAGCTATAGGGTTTGTCGATGGGATTAACACTTCATTAAAGACAGAAATTGATGTAAATGCCCTTACTGAAGATTCTTTAGTAAAGCTTGATATTGACTTTCAAAAACTGTACTTCAATATGCTCGACGCAAAAGCAGACTGGCTATTTGGTCTGCCTGGATGGGATGATATTATAAGCCCTGACAAAAGAAAAGAAATTACCAAAGAATATAATAGATCCAAGATTTTTATTAACGAAAATAAAGTAGGAAGAAATGACGACTGTCCTTGTGGAAGTGGCAGGAAATACAAAAAATGTTGCGGCAAAGAACAATAACCCCAGCAGGTAAACTAGAAATAAGATTATTAGATTTTGACCTTTGGATAAATTCTGAAGGTCATTTAATTTTGTAGGCAGGATAGTTATGAAAAATATGATTGATTTTAGGATTGCAGATTTTGGGAAAAAAAGTGAATTAAGAGCCATGTACGAAACATTTGTTAAGGAGTCAGCATTAAGGCGGGAGTTGGGCAATTTTAATGAATTTGAACCTAAATTTATTTGTGTTGATGAAATTGAAAAACAAATTGGATTTGCTCTATCATCAGTAGTTGTTGTCTTTAT
>JBDHVO010000089.1:0-5259 GCA_039809675.1 Proteocatella sp. | reverse complement strand
GTGTTAAAAAGTGCAATTGCGTCTTCTGCAGAAAAAACATCACCATTTGCTATTACAGGGATGGCTACCGCTTTTTTTACGCTTGCTATTATATTCCAATTGGCCTTCCCGCTATAAAACTGTTCCCTGGTTCGACCATGAACAGCTATAGCGTCTGCCCCGCTGCCTTCTATTATTTTTGCAAATTCTTCTGCATTAATAGACCTGCTGTCCCAACCTGTTCTAAATTTAACGGTTACAGGGATTGCTGATTTATCTTTTACACGCGCTACTATCCTTGCAGCAAGGTCAGGCGTTTTCATTAGGGCTGACCCTTCGCCGTTTTTAACCACTTTTGGAACAGGGCAGCCCATATTTATATCTATAGCCTTAAACCTATTTAAACGGCTAATAATACTTGCGGCCTCGCCCATAAAATCAGGATCAGAGCCAAATATTTGGACAACTACATCCCCTTCTTCTTCCTTTGTTTCAAGCATTTTAAAGGTATTAACATCCTCATAGCAGAGAGCCTTGGCATTAATCATTTCAGTATATAGTAAGGGGCAACCTTGTTCCTTGCATATCAAACGAAAAGGCAGGTCGGTTACTCCTGCCATTGGTGCCAAAAATATATTGCCTTTTGTTTCAAAATTTTTAATCTTCATCTATCACCGTATTAATTAGTTTTATTTTTTTCGTAAATCATTCTAAGTCCATCAAGGGTAAGGTTTTTGTCAATTATGTCGGTACTCTTAGATTCTGGTATAATGAGGCTTGCAAGACCTCCTGTTGCAATAACCTTGCACTCAGGCTCTCCTGCTTCTTTTTTTATCTGGTCAATAATATTATCAACAAGGCCAGCATAACCATAATATATACCCGCTTGTATGGCAATAGTCGTGTTCTTTCCAATTACAGCCTTAGGCTTAATTAACTCCACTTTGTGGAGCTTGGATGCTTTTTGAAAAAGAGCCTCACTGGAAATCTGCATACCTGGGGCAATAAGTCCCCCTATGTATTCCCCTACTCCATTAATATAGCAGAATGTTGTCGCAGTACCAAAATCAATAATAATAAGGGGACCTCCGTACTTTTCAAATCCTGCCACAGCATTTACAATCCTGTCCGCACCAACCTGAGAAGGATTTTCATACTTAATATTTATGCCAGTTTTGACTCCAGGACCAACTATTATAGGGATCTTTTTTAGATACTTCATAACAAAATTTTCAAGAGAATGCATAACCTCAGGGACAACCGAGGATATAATAACATCTTCAATATGATTAACATAGATACCATCCATGTGTAGAAGCTGAGAAATTGTTGCTGAATATTCATCAGAAGTATTATTGTTTTTAGTGCTGATTCTGTAACTTGTTTTTAGTTTGTCCTTATCAAAAACTCCAAGAACAATATTTGTGTTTCCTACATCTATAACTAATAACATCTTTTCTCCCGTTTATTATTTATTTATTTTCTTAACAGCAGTGACAACTGCAACAGTAATGAGCGCGGACGTAACCATTTCTGGTATACCATTAGCAGTAGCTATCCCAAGGAGAAACTTTCCGGCTCCTTCTGGAAGGCTTAGTTTTTCAACAAGGGCTTTTGCATAAAGAAGATAGGCAAGACCAAGTACAAAAAAAGTATTAACAAATGTACCAAATACACCTGTTAAAAAATATGTGATTCGCCTGTTCTTCACAAGTCTTGATATCGCTGCATAAAAATAATAGCTAAAAAGACCAATGAGGATTCTTGGTAGCACTGAGATAAGTGGATTCCAGAATATAAATGAAATTGGGGTTGGAGCCACAAGATTCTTGACAAGGGATGTCATCCCAAAAATCAAGCCAACCGCAGCACCTACAAGTGGCCCCTCAAGGATTGCTCCAATGATCACAGGTATGTGCAAAGTGGTTACATTAAATACGCCAAGCGGAATTAACCCAAGAGGGGTAACTCCAAGCATTATGGTAACTGCACCAAGCATTGCAGTTATTGCGAGCTTTCGAGTTTTGTTCTTTCTAGCACCCCTTGATGTTATTTTAGTATAAGCCATTTTTATTTAGTTTTCCTCCATTCCGGTTTCATTAAGAATACCGTTGAAATAATAAAATTAGTAACAAATGGCAGGATTTCTTTAGGAATATCCACCGCTATTAATTATACAAGAATCTATGCCAAATTACCAGATTTTATTGGCAAGATAATTTTTATACATGCACCATAGCCAGGTTTATTGTAGGCAGCGACCTCTCCTCCATAAATTTGCACTGTACTTTTTACTATCGAAAGACCCAGACCAGAAATACCCTTATTCCCTTTGTAAAACCTGTCAAAAACCCTCGGAATTTCGTCTTCTTCAAAGCCGTCTCCATCATCATATATCTCAATCTCCGCAAGTTTTTTGTCGGATTTTTTAAAACCTCCAGTAATATATATTTTGTGTTTTGCATATCTTACTGAATTTAAAATTGGATTTGAAAAAATTCTAAATAAATGGTCTTCGTTTATATTTACAAATATCTCTTTATTTATATCGTTAATAAGTTCGAGATTATTCTCTGCGGCAACTTGTGAAAATCTGATAATAATTTCATCAATTATTTCAAAAAGGGAAATACTGTCAGTAACTATATCTGCATTATCTCCATCTAATTTGGTCATATACATGATGCTATTAACTGTTTCTGCCAATTTGTTTGACTCATCTATTATTATATCCAGAAAATCATCACGCTTATCCTCCTCAACTATTCCGTCCTTTATGGCTTCAGCATAGCTTCTAATAGACATTAGTGGAGTTTTAAGCTCATGGGAAGAATTTTGAAAAAATTCTTTTTGTTGGCGATCATATTTTACAAGGTTTTTTGTCATAAGTTGGAAATCTCTGTTTAAATCAGCAATTTCATCTTTAGAGTTAATTGCCTCCCACATATTTTCTTTTGCATCATCGATTTTAAAATTCTGCACGTTTTTACGGAGTTTTTTTATAGGTCCGGTTATATTATTTTCAAAAATAAAGGCAAGGAAAACTGCAACTCCAATTGACATGCCCATTCCGAGCAGGGAGGCTTCTCTTACCATAGAATTTATAGCACCTGTATCTTGTTTCTTTGCTATTGTCAACACATAACCAATTATCTGACCATTAGGATCTTGTATACTGCTTTCAGCCATAAAGTACTCAGATCGTATTTCTTGAGATTTTATAAAATCAATAAGATTCCTATCATCGTCCTTCCAAGAAGTGTACAATATTATTTTATCCTTGTTGGTAATGAAGATATTTGTAGATGCAAACCGGACTGAGTACTTGAATGCGGCATCCGATGGAAATAAATCTCTTACATCAGCCTCTAAATCATAGTCATATAAGTTTTTTATAAAAACCCTGTCTTCCTCTATCTGACTACTAATATTTGCAGCGTCGCTCTCAAGGTCTCTTTTGATTCTTTCATTTAGGTTCTTTTCAAAATCTGCCCTAACTATACTCATTGAAATTATTACTGTAAGCATAACAATAATCAGGTAACTCCAGATTATTTTTTTCCCAATTCTACTCATCAATCACCTATTCATCAGCCACTATTTTATATCCAAAACCCCAGACAGTCTGAACTTCAACCTTGGAGCCTGCTTCTTTTAGTTTTTTCCTTAACCTTTTGATAGTATCATCAACATTTCTGTCATATCCATCATATTCATAACCCCAAATACTTTGGATTATTTTATCTCTTGAAAGTGGATACCCCTTGTTCTCTACAAGTATTTTTAAAACTTCAAATTCCTTTGTCGTAAGAGATAATTCATTTTCATCCACCTTTACAATCCTTTGATCTGGATATATACTAAGATCTCTTGAAAATATGCAATCCCCTTTTTGCTGAAGCTGCCCTTCTGTACGCCTGAGAATATTTTTTATCCTGATTATTAGCTCTCTGACACTAAAGGGCTTTGGAAGGTAATCATCCGCCCCAAGCTCCAGTCCTAAGATTCTATCAAGCTCCTCTGTTCTTGCTGAAACAAATATTATAGGGACATCGCTGATTTTACGGATTTTTTTGCATAGATCTAGACCGTTTGTTCCCCTCATCATTATATCAAGTACTATAAGATCAACTGAGTTTTTTTCGAAATATTCATAAGCACTGTCTGCATTATCAAAGTCACTTACTTCATAACCTTCCTTTAGGAGGTACATTACAATGATATCACGGATTCTCTTTTCATCATCGACAACCAATATTTTCTTCATTATTTCCACCCTTTTTGTATAGTCACATATTTAATAGGGAAATTTCCCAAGTTTATTATCTCATAAAAATAAATTTGAATGGTAGGTAATTTGTAAAAAATAAGGAAATGCACCTAAATGCATTCCCTTGATTTACTTAATTTGCTTTTTCAATATAAAATTTAATATCCTCACCATTCAAGTTGTCTTCAGTCATATTTGGAACTTCCTGACTTAGAAGGCTTAAGGCAAGAGTTTCATCCATAATGTATTCTTTATAAGCTTCTATTGCAGCTGTAAGCTTGTCAGTTCCTTTAAAAGAAATATTTATATTATCCATCATTTCGTAATCATTTTGCTTACGCATTTGCTGGATTCTTGAAACAAACTCCCTTGCAAAGCCTTCAGAAATCAGAGCTTCCGTTAACTCTGTGTCAAGGATTATAAACAGGTCATCTTGGGCCTGAACATTGAATCCTGACTTGGGGAGTATGGAGTAGATGACCTGATCTTTTGTAAGCTCAAAGGGTTCACCATCAAGCTTCACAACTACCTCTTCCCCGCTTTGAAGCTTCTTGTACGTCTCAAGAGGGTTTAATTTCGCAAGTTCAGTAATAAAAGTTTTCATTTTTGAACCAAGTACCTTACCAAGAACTGGTAGATTTGGCTTAAGGTTATACTCTATATACTGGTCTAGATTATCAGAATAGATCACTTCTTTAGTGTTAAGCTCTTCCTTTACAAGTGGATCAAGATAACCCATTACATCATGGAATTTTTCATCAAGGTAGACCCTTGCAATTGGCTGTCTCACTTTAATCTTTGCTGCTTCTCTTGACGCCCTGCCAAGAGTCACAAGATCTTTTGTCAAGTCCATTCTGTATTCTAGCGACTCATCTATAAGAGTATAGTCAGCCTTTGGATAATAACTAAGGTGAACTGATTTTTCGCCGGTTAGATTTGTGTAAATTTCTTCAGTAATATAAGGAGCAAAAGGAGCGGCAAGCTGAGATACCCCTTTTAGTATTTCATAG
>JBDHVO010000088.1:0-5282 GCA_039809675.1 Proteocatella sp. | reverse complement strand
GATCCTACATAGGATTCAAAAAGGTCTGCTCCCATACCTGCAACGTCTCCTACGTTGTCTCCAACGTTGTCGGCTATAACAGCAGGGTTACGTGGATCGTCTTCTGGGATTCCAGCTTCTACCTTACCTACAAGGTCAGCTCCAACGTCTGCCGCTTTTGTGTAGATTCCACCTCCAACACGACCAAACAGAGCTAGAGATGATGCTCCAAGACCAAAGCCTGTCAGAATTGTAGCAGCCTGAATTGAGTCCTTGCCAGCTGGTCCTACAAGGAAGATATAAAGAGCTCCAACTCCAAGAATCCCTAGTCCAACAACGCTCATTCCCATTACAGCTCCGCCAGAAAATGCAACGGATAAAGCTTTGCTCATTCCGCCTTCCTTTGCTCCATTGGCTGTTCTTACGTTAGCCTTTGTTGCAGCCTGCATTCCGAAGAAACCAGCAAGAGTTGAAAATACAGCACCGAATACAAAGGCAACTGCAGTAAGTATATCAATACCCAAGGCAAGAATTACAAATAATGCCACAATAAATATTACAAGAGCCTTATATTCTCTTGTTAAAAACGCCATAGACCCCTCGTGGATATAGGATGCTATTTCTTTCATCCTTTCTGTCCCCGGGTCAACCTTGTTGATTTTGCCTGCCAGAGTAAGGGCAAAAAGCAGAGCTACCACGCCTACAGCAGGAGCCAGCATAAATAAACTGTTCATGTTTTAATAATCCTCCAAAATTTGATTAGTATATAGTTACTAGAGCAATTGACAACAGGATAAATGCCGTAGCAAAAACCATTGTTATTTTTTTATATATACCTTCAGCTCCTCTTGCCTGGTTGCCTGCCAGCTGGTCAGACGCTCCTCCAAGAAGCCCAATTCCTCCCTTGTTGCCTGATTGCAGCAATACAGAGATAATTAGTACAATACTCACAATTACTTCTAACACTAATAGGGTTGTTTTCATTTTACACCTCCTACGCATAAAGTTACCAATATATTCTAGCATATAGACATGGGTAAAACAAGTTAAATTGTAGATTTTGATAATTTATAATTTATTTTTGATGGCCGGGAAACGATTTTTCCAGTCTTCAACAAAAAACCCTGCCGATTAATTCAGCAGGGCAAGAATATGTCTTACTACAGGGATGTCTATTATGCTTTACTACATTCGTTTAATAGCGGGTGATAAAAAATATTATTCTCCAGTTGCAAAGCCTTCTTTTATTACAAGCTCAATACCTTTTTCAACGTTTGCATCGCTTACAAGGATCACAGGGCCTGTACATCCCATTCCACTTTCTGCGTAAATCCCGTTTTTCCAAAGCATGGCAACTGCATCATCAAGATCCATTATGTCAACTCCTGAAATCTGTCCTGTAACTACTTCCTTTGGTGGAGCAACTGCTGGCTCCTCAGATTTTACCGCTGCATCTTTTTTGGCTGTATGCTTGCTTATGATGTCCTGCCACTTGATTTTATTCAGCTTGTCGTACTCGGCCTTTGCAACCTTGTTTATTTCACCGCTTGCAATATCGCCTGCATACTTTAGGGCATTTGCAATTACTGGCGCTCCTGATGCTCTCGAAACAATAAGGATGTTTCTATTAAAGCCTTCTCCAATTCCAGGGCCATAGCCGTAGCCTGATGCCTCATATTCTCCACCTGAGTTAAAGGATGAGAACATCTTCATTAGGACGTTGCCTGTAAGAGAGTCTGTTACCATTACATCTGGAGTCCCAAGAAGAAGGTCGTTACCTCTCATTACCACACCGCCGTCAGATCTCTTTGATTCCTGGAAGGTAATATCATAACCGGCTGCTTTGATCTCCTTTAGAACCTTTTCAACTGTTCTTGCTCCGTCAAGGTTAAGGATTCCAACACTTGGGTTTTTTATACCTATGGATTTTGCTGCTATTATTCCGCCAATTGCGTTTTTAACCATGGCTTCATTTCTGTTTGAGGATGCAGTTCCTGTTGTAGTAGCGATTATAAGCTCTTTTCCTTTTGCAGGAGTTACAACCCTGCCGACAGTTGATACTCCGATTGGAAAGTTGTAGTGCATTGTAACACAGGCAGATATCTCTCCTGAGTCAAGCTTTTCTTCCATTATTTTGTACATTTCGTCTTCACATTCAGTTTCGTAAGTTAGAAGACCTGTGTCATTTTTTTTGCCTATAAGGGCAATATCCAGGTTTGGATACAGCTTTTTTGCAAGCAGGGCACCTTCAAGCAGGGTGCCTTCACCGTGCTCGCTTCCAAGCGTTGTAAGAGCTACTCTTTTGCCACCCGAAAACGATCCACTTTCAATTGCATTGGCTATATCTTCAAATACCTTAGCTATTGTGTTGTTCATTATGCCCTCCTATTCAGCCAGGCTTTGAGCAAGTTTTCTCATTGCATCGGCAATCATAAGCTTAACCTGTCCTTCATCAACTCCGGATGCCGGTGCTTCAACGCCTTTGTTAGCCTCTAATACATAAGATACACCGTCAAAGAGGTTTGTCATTCTTCCAAGGAATAGGGATCCCTTTCCAACAAACATTACTCTCTCATATTCTCCGGCCTTCATCTTGTCAATTGCATAACCAACAAAAGGTACTCCAGATGGAATATGACCCTGGGTTGGAGCAAATCCGTATGTTCCGTATTTTTCTGCAAATCCGGCAACATCAGCTCTCTCAAGCTCACCTCTTTTAACTCCAAGGGCAGCAATCATCTTGTAGTTAGCCTCAGGTACGTCCCCGGCTCCTGCTAGCTTTGTAATGTCAGGATTCTGCATTTCTACAGAATATTTGTTTATGTCAGTTATTTTCAGGTTTCCTTTTTCAAGTGGCTGAGTAATAAGAGCAGTCATAACCGCCTGTGGAGACGATCCTGTTCCTACACTATGTCTTCCAACAAGGTCAGAGTTAAATACTGGGGATATTCCGTCATCCTCAGATACAAGAACTGCAAATCCTCCAAGCACGTCCTCAAGTACAGGAGCACCCTTTTTGATATGGTCTTTTGCGTTCATACCAAGCTTTGCAGTTGCTCCACCGGCAACAACAACTATATTTTTAAATACTCCTGCCTTTACAAGAGCAGATGCAACTATAATTGCATGGGTAGGAGCGGCACAGAAGCCTCTTACGTCAGAGCCTGTTGCATTTACAAAGCCTGCACTTTCAGCGATAGCCTTTGCAAAGTTACCTCCGCCACGCTGGTTCATGTCTCCGCAGGCTTCTTCTGAGCACTCGATTACATAATCAACACTGGCAGGGTCCATACCATTTTTAACAAGGTGTCTTGCTGCAAGAACTCCGGATGCCTTAACAACAAGGTTTTCAAACATTATGTGGGCAGTAAGGTTTGAGTCAACATCGTGGGCTCTTTTTACGCAGCCTACTAGTTTTCCTTCGTGCTCGATTGGCTCGGAGTGCTCTTCGTTAACGAGTTTTTCAATTAATGCCTGGTCATCGCCTTCTTTTAGAGAAGCAATGTCAGCCTCTGTAAATATAGGGTCATTCTTGATTGCTTCAATTGCCTTTGCAGTAAAATCCTTGTTCAGCTTAACAAGCTCAAAGGCATCTACTACCTTCATCATTGTTATGAATTCAAGCTGAGGCTGGATTTCACCGAATTTACCATACCTAGATGCTCCGTCAACCTTTTTGTCAAACCAAGGCTGGGCATATCCAGCAAGATCATCCGGGAAAAGGTTTCCGATGTATGACTGGTTTGGCGGGTAAGCTACAACATCTTCATAGGATCTGAAGTGATTTTTTACATCCTTTAAAAACTCAGAGCCTGGGTTTGTTTTTAACTCAGTCTGTGTAGTAGTTCCGTTGTTATAAATCATATCCGGCGTGTGCATTAATACATAGCTGGCACTTTTAATAACCGCTTTTGACATATTGTCCTCCTAATTTTGGCTTTTTTTCAAAAGTAGATGGGTAATCATACCCATCTACTTAATAATTAGTCTTCAAATACTGTTTGGTCTTCAACCTCTGTTGTAAGAGCCTTAAGGGCTTTTGCAACAAGTCTTTTTCTCAGACTATATTCTTCTTTTGCGTCTAGGGCAGGATTTCCTAGTGGGTGAGGGATTGCAATAGTAGGTACTATTCTGTTCGCTCCAACCGTTAGAGATATTGGTACTACTGTACACATGTGTACTACTGGAAGTCCAGTTCTCTCAATTTCCTTAACCATCGTTGCACCGCAACGAGTACAGGTACCTCAAGTCGAGGTAAGGATTACAGCATCCACATCGTTAGCAAGAAGATCTTTGGCTACCTCAGCTGCAAATTCTTTTGAGTTTGCTACTGATGTTCCGTTTCCTACTGTTGAGTAGAAGAAGTTGTGAAGGGAACCAATTTTTCCTTCTTTTTCAAATTCTCTAAGAACGTCAACCGGAATAACTCTGTCATTGTCTTGGTTTGCATATACAGGGTCGTATCCACCGTGAGCTGTTTCATAAGTTTCAGAAGTAAGATCCATAACTCCTGTTATGTCATACTTGCCATATTTCTGAGCTGATGAGGATTCAATTCTATCAGGGTTTCCTTTTGGTACAGTTCCACCAGATGTTACGATAGCAATTTTTGCCTTTGTAATATCTTTTATTGCAAGACTTGGTGGTACTCTGTCGAATGCAGGCATTGGATACTCAGTTGTAAATTCTTCGCCTTTAAGTTTAGCAACAAGCATATTAACAGCTCTCTTTGCTCCTCTTTCTTCAGCAAACATATTTACCCTGATTCCTCTTTCGATGTATCCTTCAACTGCAGGAAGTCCGATTTCCTCGCCCTTTAATAGCTTTTGAGCAAATGCTCCCATTGCTGGAAGTGCTTTTCTCATTGTTGCTGCAGAGTTTCCTGTTCTTACGATATAAAGGTCTTTTTTGAATACGTCAACCCCAGGGTTTTCGTCGTACATAGCTGTCATTACTGGTATTTTAAGCTCATCCTGAACTGTTGTACATACTGTACCACATGCCATTCCGTATCTACCAGCGTTGAAGGCTGGTCCAGCTATTAGCATTTCAGGGTTTTCAGCCTTGATTAGTGCAAGAACCTCTGCATTTGCAGACTCAAGATTCTCATTGAAGTATGAGTCTCCACATACAATGGTTGCCACTATTTCAGTGTCATCTCCAAGGTTAGCCTGAAGTTGCTGGCTGATTGGTGGAAGAGCATCCATTTTTATAGGCTCTTGTCCAGCTTTTTCTTCTCCACCTATTCCAGCATAGAACTGGTTGATATAGTGGACTATTCTAGTTTTTGCCATTTAAATTGC
>JBDHVO010000087.1:0-5497 GCA_039809675.1 Proteocatella sp. | reverse complement strand
ATATGGACAATAAGTTCAGTCTTTTGCTTTTCTGCGCTTTCAAATGTCCCCCCGCCCTGGGCCTGGTCCGAGCCTCCAGCGGATGCCTTATAGGGTATCTTCAGCCCTTCACCAGAAGCCTCGTCTCCAAGATCATCAGCAGAAGCCGTTTGCTGGTCTGGTATTTCATATCTTTGTTTTTTTTCATAAAGCTGGTTAAGAGACATTAGGCTTATAAGGACGAGGGTTATAAGGGCTGTCCCTGTAAGCTTTTTTTTATTATAAGAAAATTTTGAGCTCATAGATCCTCCATTTTTATTTCCTTATGTGTATTTTAGCATAAGAAGGCTCTAAAGTCACCCAAGCTGGCTATTTCTTTGAAATGACCTTTTATATATTCCTCCTTTTCTAATTGTTTTTTGGGGCGTATTTTCCAACAATTACCATAGCATTTTAAACTATCCATTAATTTTATAGCTTTTTTTATATTTAAATGAATAACTTGCAAAATATTAAAAATATTCGATTTTCCTCTTTCTTTTTCCCTCCTTTTCTGTTTTAATATAGGTAACATCTTTTTTATTTTAACAGTTAGTTCTTATAAAATTTAGGAGGTACAGTACAATGGTTAAGTTATATGTTGGAGAACCAGGTTCTGGAAAAACAAAAATAATGATAAATGAAGCTAACGCCGCAGCTGAGACTGCCAAGGGCGAGGTTGCTTTTATCGACGTAGTTGACAAGCAAAGCTCCAGACTGGACAGGAAAATCAGACTGATTTACACTACTGAATTTGAAATTGATACCCTTCGCTCAATCTACGGTCTGTTGTGCGGGATCATAAGTGCAAACAGGGATGTTGAAAAAATCTATATGGATGGCCTGGAAAAAATGGCTAAGAGTCTTAAGCCTGACCTGGATGAATTTTTGAGCCTTGTAAAAAAATTCTCTGAAAAGAATGATGTAGATGTGATTATCTCTGCTTCTATCGAGGATACCGAGCTACTTTCTATCACTGAAAAATACAAATAAGATTGTTGATGAGGATGGCGTATAGGCGGCATCCTTTTTTTTATAGATTGGATAAATTATGAAGCTTACTAACTATGAAATAATAAGTCTTAATGACAAAAGATACTTTAGCTTTCCCTTTGCTGAAGATTTTGGTTTTAAATTGATCCTGTCCTCATCGGATGTAAACAGGGCTCAGGACAGCCCCTTGGAAAAGGCTATTGATGTTTCTGCTGCCTGCAAAGCCCTTGACACTACATGTGATTACTTGTTTTCCTGCCACCAGATGCACACAGATAATATAGCCCTTATTAAAGAAAAAAATCCCAAGGCGAAAATCCATCCTTATCTTGGCCACGAGTTTGAAGCTACTGATGGCCTTATAACAGATAGAGATTTTATCCTGGCTACAAAATTTGCTGACTGCACCCCCATAGTTATTTTTGACAGGAAGAACAGGGTTATTGCCAACCTTCATTCGGGCTGGAGGGGGACCCAGAAGAAAATATTGGTAAAAGCTATTAGGATGCTTCAGGATGAGTTTCATTCAAATAGCAGTGACCTTGTCGTTTTTATCGGCCCTGCCCTTGCTTCGTGTGATTTTGAGGTTGGCCGTGACCTTGTTGAGCTTTTCGAAAAATCTCATGGAGACATATCAGCTTATCTTAAAACAAAAACAAATGGACGCTATCTGTTTGATATGAAAGCACTTATTGTTTCTGATTTGTTAGCTGAAGGAATTTGTGATGATAATATATATACAACAGCCTTGTCCACATTTAGAAATGATCTGATGCACTCCTTCAGAAGAGACGGTGATTCCTCTGGGAGGATGCTCTTATTCTCAAGGCTCATTTAATTTTAAAAGCAAAAACCGGAAGCAGGCAAATTGTATTATGCCCTTTCCGGTTTTTTAAAATTTAGATACTTCTTGTGTAACCCTTCAGCCATTCTTTTTCTTCATCATTAAGATGAGGAGCTATCTTGCTGTATACTTCTGCATGGTATGCATTTAGGTAGTCTCTTTCATCTGAGTTTAATAGCTCAGGAAGCAGAGCATCGAGGTCGATTGGAGTAAATGTTATTACTTCAAAGTCCATAAACTGTCCATACATATTTTTCTCAAGATTTCTTGCCACAAGCTCGTTTTCTAATCTAATTCCATGAGATCCGTCAATGTATACTCCAGGCTCATTTGTAGTTATCATTCCGGCTTCAAGCACTTCGCTATCAAATCTCTCTGGAACAACTCTCCATCTGAAGCCGTTTGGCGCCTCATGAACATTCAGCATATAGCCAATTCCGTGTCCTGTACCGCAAAGGTAGTCAATTCCATACTTCCAAACAGCTCCACGAGCAAGGATGTCAAGGTTGTAGCCTCTGCAGCCATAAAGGAATTTTGCCATAGAAAGAGTTACCATGCCCTTTACTACAAGGGTAAAATCTCTCTTTAGGGCATCGCTTACTTGACCAACAGCATAGGTTCTTGTTATGTCAGTAGTTCCGCCGTAGTACTGTCCACCTGAGTCAATCAGATACAACTGGCCTTCTTCTATTTTTGCATTATTAGTTTCGCTTGGAGAGTAGTGCATCATCGCAGCATTGGCTCCAAAGGCTGATATTGAGTGGAAGCTCGGCTGAATAAAGCCCTCCTGCTCTTTTCTGAAATTTTCAATTGTTTTTTCAGCAGAAAGTTCAGTCATTGTTCCTTTTGTTGCATTTTCTTTTAGGTATTTCATAAATTTTGTAACTGCAACGCCGTCTTTTATATGAGCTTGTCTGTTATTCTCCAGCTCAACTTCATTTTTTATGGCCTTCATAAACAATGTAGGGTTTATTCCATCGATTATTTCAGCCTTCTTGTCTATGTTGTTCATCATAGAGAAGTTTACTCTTTTGGCGTCAATAAGCACCCTTGCAGAACCAAGAGTCTTAACATATTCATAGATATCATTGTAAGGTAGCACTGCTACGTTTTCCTTTGCAAGGGCAGCCTTTATCTCATCTGTAAGCTTGCTCTCATCAACAAAGAGCTTAGCTCCATCTTTTTCAACAATCGTGTAGGCAAGTACAACCGGATTGTAGGCTACATCGTTGCCTCTTATATTATAGAGCCATGCTATATCGTCGAGCATTCCCACTATATTAAGGTCTGCATTTTTTTCAGCCATTTTTTCTCTTACTCTTGCAAGCTTACTGTTCGTGTTTTCTCCTGCAAGATCGTCATTAAGCATAAAGGCCTTGTCTGTAGGAAGTTCTGGTCTGTCAGTCCATACTGCTGCTATTAGATCATGGTCTGCATTCACCTTGGCATTTTTTCCCTTGGCAAGCTCTGCGTAGCCATCTCCCTCTTTTGCCGAAACTACACGGCCATCAAAACCAAGCACTCCACCCTCTGGAAGCTTGTCAGAAATATAATCCTGCATTTTTTGAGTTTCTGCAAGACCTTCCTTAAAGAGGTCTATCGTACTTCCCTTAAGCTCATTTTCTGCCTGAAGGTGGTATCTGCCATCTACCCATAAGCCTGCTCCGTCAAGAGTAACAACCAGGGTTCCTACCGAACCTGTAAAGCCAGACATAAAAGCTCTACTCTTAAAAAATTCGCCAACGTATTCACTTTGGTGAAAGTCTGCAGATGGTATGATGTACATATCAATATTCTGCTCTTTCATTGCCCCTCTAAGGACCTGTAATTTTTCTTTAACTTGCATTTTTCCTCCTCTAATGTCATTACTATAAAATATGGACCTGCCATAAGCTTAGTTATTAAAACTTTTCAGTTTTGCCGTATCCTTTCCAGATACCATTATTATTTTAACACATTTTTTTTATTTATCCAGATATTTTTTATTCGTTTGTATTCTGGCTAGGAATATATACCTGGACTGCCTTGTGGATTACTTCTACCTCCAAAGGACAAGGGGGACCTTTTTCCCCATCTAAGGTTACCGGCATATATTCACTGCATTTTATTGAAAACCTCTTCCCTTTAAGAAGCTTGATATTTTTGTGGCTTGTAATGTCCTCTCCCCTGAGCACTGTTTTGAAAATCGATATAATATCAATTACAGGGGCCTCGTTTATGAGGACAAGCTCCATTAGGCCATCACTCATATCTGCAGTATCAAGAAATTTGTCAAAATTTCCCACAGAATTCCCGTTTAGGAGAACAAACATACTTATTCTTTCTGTATAGAGGACTCCATCCACATCTACTTCAACAATATAGGTCTTAATACTGGTTATTTCTGTAAGAGGTTTAAGGTAGTAGGCAAGAGGCCCCAGCACCTGTTTTAGCTTCTTATCAGTTTCAAATGTAGTGTCTATAAAGTTGCCACCGGCAAGGGAGGTTAAGAAGATGTTATTCCCATTTATAAGCCCGACGTCTATGGTTTCGATCTTCCCCCTACAGGATGCATGGATTACTCCCTCCGCCTGCTCAATCGTCAATATAGATTTGCTGGAGTCAAGGTTTCTCGTAAAATTATTGCTGGTTCCTGTCCCAAGGGCCATAAAGGGCAAATAGATTCCAAATTTTATCATAGATGCGATAACCTGGCTTAGGGTGCCATCCCCTCCAACTCCTATTATAAAATCGGCATTTGTATGCCTCAGATGTTCTATAAGACTATCCTTCTCCGAAATCCGGTACATTTCCAGGTAAACCCCTTCTTTCTGAAAGGCATTTACTATAGCATCAAGATTCCTGGGTACAAACCTGTTGCCAGACATGGGGTTGTACGCCAACAGTGCTTTTTTCATGGCTATCTACTAGTTCTTTCCTTTGTTTTAATTATAAAATTAATTGTTTTATCAATATCCTCTTTGGTGATGTAATAGTGGGTTACAAACCTAAACATACCATCCTCCACAGGATTTATTATTATGCCTTCCCTGGCAAGGTTTTCCGGCGTCATAAGAGCCAGCAGCTTGGGGTCGGTAACTGTAAAAAACACCATATTTATATCAAGGCAATCCCGCCTTACCTGGATGCCAGATATTATCTCCAGTCTTTCTGCCAGATACCTGGCGTTTTCATGGTCTTCAACAAGTCTCAGGCGCATTTCTTTCGCAGCTATATATCCTGCAGCTGCAATTATGCCTGTCTGACGCATCCCTCCGCCCATAAGCTTTCTCTTTTTGCATGCGTCTTCAATAAATGTTTTTTTGCCGACTACAATGGACCCGATTGGTGCACAAAGGCCTTTCGATAGGCATATGCTGGCAGAATCAACATATTTCATGAGGTCTTTTATATCGACATCAAGGGCTGTTGCTGCGTTAAATACCCTTGCCCCGTCAAGATGAATTTTGAGCTTATATTTGTCTGCAAGAGCCCTGATGTTTTTCATGTATTCAACATTCATAACTCCGCCATCTGAAAAAGCATTTTCTATACATATAAGGCCGGTTTCTGGATAATGGATATCTTCTTCCTTTCTTATAGCTCTCTCCAGCTTTTTCAGGTCCATCATCCCATGGACAGACTCTATTGTTCTGAGCTGAA
>JBDHVO010000086.1:0-5508 GCA_039809675.1 Proteocatella sp. | reverse complement strand
CTCTAAACTAATTAGGAAATATGACGATATAGGTATAAGAAGATAAAAATGCGGATAGGTGAGGTTTATGGAAAATAAAAATTGGGGGAATACCTATACAATCGAGCCCTGGAAGGAAGCCCTTGGCAAAGAAACAATATTAGATATACCTTTACCCGAAAGAGGTCCTGAGGATCCATCCTTTAGAGGGATAAAGGACAATGAAAGTAAAAAGGTAGGCTATACTGAGGGCAGGTTAAAAAACGGCTATCCCTACAGGATGGAATGTGCCGAATACAAGGGAGCCAAGGTAATATCCTTTTTTGTATCAAAAAAGGGTCTTGCAGGCGTAACAGGCGAGGATATAGATAAGTACCTTAGATACCAGGACTTATATGAAGCCTACAATTCAGAGCCTGAAATATATACCTATATTGATAAATCAGGCAGGGATTTTTGGCGGATCGATATACTTCTGGAGCTTGAGGGAGATATATTTTCATCAAGCCCTGTATCCATTGAAGAGTTCAGCTATAGTCATATAGCCCATGAATTTAGGATCCTCCTCAAGGAAGGCAGGTCTTTGCTAAAGGTCTATTACGACAAAAGCAATACCATAAAAGAATATTCAGTGTGTAGCCAGAAGGACGACCTGTTCAAGCAAAAATTCACCTGCTATGTATTGTCTGTGCTAGAAATGAACAAGCTCTCGGCTCTAATGACCCTTGGGAGAAGTGAAAAAAACCTTATAAAGGAGCTCCAGGACTACTTCTCTATAAACTCATCCGAAGACTTTGTGAGCCTCCTTAAGGAATACTCTCTTGCCTACAGGGAAAGAGAAGAAATGTAGGTAATACCTGATATAAATCTAAAAAGCAGAGCCTTGTTTATTGAGGCTCTGCTTTTTAGCGGTAAAGATTTAAATCCTGTATTCTCCGACAAAACTCTTGAATTCTCCTGTAAGGTCACCAAAATCCTTTATTCCTCTTGTGAGATTAGACAATTCAGAAACAAACTGGTTTACATTGGAGTTGACTATCTGGGTGGCTGCAGAATTTTCTTCAGACAGGGCAGCCTGAGCCTGGATAAAGTCAAATACCTGGCTTATATTTTTAGTCTGATCCTGAAGCTCCTCAACGGACTGCATCATTTTTTCGGCAATAGCCTCAAGCTTTACATTGGCCCCCTGGGCCCCATTTACAGACTGCTGGATAGACGTGTTTTGCTGGGTTATATTTATATACTGGGAATTTATTTCTTCTGTTATCCCTTCTATTTCAGCAATAAAGCCAAAAATATTTGACTGGATATTTTCAGCTGCCTTTGCAGACTGCTCAGCAAGGTTTCTTACCTCTTCCGCTACAACAGAGAAGCCCCGGCCGGCTTCTCCTGCCCTCGCGGCCTCTATGGAGGCGTTAAGGGACAAAATATTTGTCTGAAAGGCAATATCTGAAACAAATTTTGCCACCTCTTCAATCTCCTTGCCTCGGCTACGCACAGCATTGCTGGAGTTTTTGAGATTTTCAAAATTGTGGAGCATATTTTCCATTGATACAACCGTATCCCCCAAAGAGCTAAAGGAATCATCAATGGCAGAGAGGGCAGACTCAAGCTCAGCCTTATTCTTTATCTCTTCGTCAGAAAGGGCATTGAGTCTTTCCATATTGGTGTAGAGGACGCCTACTGTACGCTCAGCCTCTACAGCCTGGCTATGGGCTGACGATTCAAGCTGGGCGACAACATCTGTAATGCCACGGCTGCTGGCATCCATATTAGATGCAATAGAGGTCAGACTTCCGCCAAAGCCCTGCATCTCCTCTGTCATTGAACCAAATTCAATAAAATCTACTCCGATCAAATTTTTTATATCAATAAAAGAATTATTAAGCTGCTCGAAAAAATCTCCCCCTGACTGGATCTTATCTGTAACAACAAAATCCTTGGCAAGTATGGAATCAGCCTCTCTTTTGAGGTCCCTAACAGGCTGACTCAGGGCAAAATAAGCCAAGTAACCCAAGAGGATTGTAACAAGAGGGTAAAGCAGGGCAGGGTTGCTTTGGGCAAAGGCAGTCCTTCCAATAAAAGGGAATAGCAGGGCGGCTAAAATTCCAGTAAAGCCTGCGATTTTAAAGCCAAGGTCCCTGATAAAGCCAAGATAAAGTATACTATTAAGAGGGTATCTCTTTATATGGAGGACTTCATAAGGAAAGGTAAGGCCTAGGGTAATTCTGCCATCTCCTCTTTCTAGTTCCTCCACCTTAACTGGTTCCTTGAAATGCTCAAAAACCCCATCTACAAGGCCAAGAAAATATTCAAACATATTTCGCTTGGAGGAATATGTCAGGTGGACAACATATTTTGACTTAATAACCATATCCAGTGAAGGCGGGTTAGAGCCAGGAATTTTCTTTCTTACCACCTGGTGGACATCGTTCATGGAATTCAAAAAAAGATAGGAATTAGTCTTGTTGAAAAAAAGTGAATAACCCTCATAGAAGGCATCCAGGTTGTCCCGGCCTATAATTCTCCATAGCTTGTCCACGCTCAAGCCGGCATCCCTGGCCATAAGGGCTATAAAGCTGTTAACCTTAGAGTCCTCTATATTATCCAGGGGGGAGATTGGCACATCAGGGTTAATTCCTGCTCTTTGCATGTTTTCATATACATACTGGGGATAAAGACCTTTAAGAGTCTTCACCCAGGTACTTACTACGGTTCCTTTCAAAATTACCTCCTATTATATGCTATAATAAATCAAATGATAAATTAATACACCCTAATATCGGTATATTTGTTAAAAACATAAGATATTATATACAAAATCGCTTAAATCAAAGCCCCAATACCCTTTGTAAAGGAAGAAAATATTAAAAAAATGCCTATTCTTTTAAAAAACCTTGCAAATTGTCGCAAAAGAGAGTAATATACCCTTATTACAGGTTTTTACATACAGGAGGATGCAAACATGAAAAAGCACATACAAACACTTACAACTAAAAATTTAAAAACAGATGCAGAGAAAAAGGGCTGTGGCGAATGTCAGACTTCTTGTCAGTCAGCGTGCAAAACTTCTTGTACAGTAGCCAACCAGGAATGTGAGAGATAATTCTGCATACATACCGGGGCGGCTTGTCCCGGTTTTTTTATACCCATTTTTCATAGTAAAACAGTAGGAATTGAAAAGGAGAAAATATGATATACGAAAATATCGTTGATTTGGTGGGCAAAACCCCATCTGTAAGACTAAATAACATAGTAGATGAGACTATGGCAGAAATATATGTAAAGCTTGAGTACTTCAACCCTACAGGGTCTGTAAAGGACAGGGCTGCCCTGCAGATGGTCAGGGAGCTGGCTCTTTCTGGAAAATTAAAAAAAGGAGACACTATAGTTGAGCCCACCAGTGGCAATACAGGGATTGGGCTTGCAATGATTGGGGCAGCCAAGGGCTACAGGGTAGTGCTTACCATGCCTGACACCTTGTCTGTAGAAAGAAGAAGGATGCTGGCAGCCTATGGGGCAGAGCTTGTTCTTACAGACGGAGCCAAGGGGATGAACGGGGCCATTGCCAAGGCCAGGGAGCTTGTAGAAGAAAAAGGCTATATAATGCCTAGCCAGTTTGACAACCCGGCCAACCCGGCTTCCCACAGACTGACAACAGGCCAAGAGATTTTGGAGGACTTTTCCAACCTTAATGCATTTGTGGCAGGCATAGGCACAGGAGGAACAATCACCGGAGTAGCAGAGGCTATAAAAGATGCAATGGAGGGGATAAAAATAATAGGAGTCGAGCCAAAGGACTCAAACATATTGAACGGAGGAAACCCTGGCCCCCACAAGATTCAGGGCATAGGAGCAGGCTTTATCCCTCAAAACCTGAAAAGAGACCTTGTTGACGAGGTGCTGGAGATCAGTAACGAGGAGGCCTTTGAAATAACAAAAAGGCTCGCCGAAGAAGAAGGCCTATTTGTAGGTATATCATCAGGGGCAGCAGTTGCCGGTGCCCTGAAAATCGCAAAAGAGCTTGGCAGGGGCAAAAGAGTACTGGTGCTTGCTCCTGATGGCGGCAGCAGATACCTTTCCATTGATGGCTTATTCTAACACCAGGCTAAAGGAATCTAGCCTTATGGAAAACAAAAAACAAAGAGGCTCACTAAATGAGCTTTTGAAGACCTACATGGAAAATGACCCTGCAGCTACATCAAAATTCAGCACCCTGATCAACTACCCGGGGATCCATGCCATAGGCTTTCACCGTCTTGGTCACTTTTTATACAAAAAGAGAAGATTTTTTTGGGCAAGGTTTGTTTCCCAGGTGGCCAGATTTTTTACTGGTATAGAAATTCACCCCGGGGCAGTCATTGGCAAAAACCTCTTTATAGACCACGGTATGGGCATTGTAATTGGAGAAACGGCAGAAATAGGCGATAATTGCACAATCTATCACCAGGTAACCCTGGGCGGGACAGGCAAGGACAAGGGCAAAAGACATCCGACCCTTGGGGACAATGTACTTGTGTCTACTGGAGCCAAGGTTCTTGGCCCCATCCACATAGGCAGTGGGGCCAAAATAGGGGCAAATGCAGTTGTCCTGAAGGACGTACCAAAAAACAAAACTGCTGTTGGGATTCCGGCAAAAATCATAGGCTAATTGTTATTTTGTAAAAATCGTGATATAATTTACCCATAAAAACACAGGAGGTGGGTATGAAGCTCTATAATACCATGACTAGGCAAAAAGAAGAATTTATCCCCATAGAAGCGGGAAGGGTAAAGATGTATTCCTGCGGGCCTACGGTTTACAACTATTTTCACGTGGGCAATGCCAGGCCATTTATTGTATTTGATCTTTTAAGAAACTATCTGGCCTACAGGGGCTACGATGTTACCTTTGTCCAAAACTTTACAGACGTTGATGATAAAATAATAAAGAGAGCCACCGAGGAGGGGGTATCTCCCTTTGAAATTGCAGACCGTTATATAAAAGAATACTTTATAGATGCAGATGGCCTTGGAATCAAAAGAGCAGATGTCCACCCTCGGGTAACAGACAACATAAACGAAATTATAAGCTTTGTAAAAGACCTTATAGACAAGGGCTATGCCTATGAGGCTCATGGAGATGTTTATTACGACACCCAAAAATTCAAGGACTACGGCAAGCTGTCAAGGCAAAACCTGGCTGAGCTTAACCTTGGAGCAAGAATAGAGGTAAATGAAAGCAAGCACCACCCTATGGACTTTGTTCTTTGGAAAAAGAAAAAAGACGGTGAAATTGGCTGGGACAGTCCCTGGGGTCAGGGCAGGCCAGGCTGGCATATAGAGTGCTCTGTTATGAGCAGGAGATATCTGGGGGATACAATCGACATCCACTCGGGAGGCCAGGACCTTGTTTTTCCTCACCACGAAAACGAAATTGCCCAGTCTGAAGCCAGGTCAGGCAAGACCTTTGCAAACTTTTGGGTTCACAATGGCTACATCAATATAGACAATGAAAAAATGAGCAAATCCCTGGGCAACTTTTTTACA
>JBDHVO010000085.1:0-5547 GCA_039809675.1 Proteocatella sp. | reverse complement strand
TATCACCTGCAACCACATGAATCCTGCCATCACCGGCTTCAGCTGTTTTGAATATGCAGTCAGCCTTGGCTGGTTCAACAATAGTAATTACCGGAGAGTCTTCTCCTTTGTAATAATCAGCGAAAAAACCTGTCATTGCACCTGCCATAGCACCTACCCCAGCCTGCAGGAAAATATGGGTAGGCTTGTCCTCGCCCAGCTCTTGTACGATTTCGTATCCTATACTTGTATAACCTTCCATTATCCAGTGGGGGATATCCTCATAGCCCTCCCAGGCCGTGTCCTGCAATAGTACCCAGCCATTTTCATCTGCCATTTTACTGGCATGTCTTACAGTATCATCATAGTTCATATCTGTAATTGACGCCTGAGCTCCAAGAGCCTTTATATTCTCAAGTCTTTCCTCTGCACTTCCCTTTGGGAGATAGACAACGCTGCTATAGCCAAGCAGTGCAGCTGCCCAGGCAACCCCTCTGCCATGGTTACCGTCTTTTGCTGTCACAAAGGTTATGTCACCAAGCTGCTTTTTAATGTCTTTGCTTCTTAATTTATCATAGGGTAATTGACTTATATCTAATCCCAGTCTTTCGGCCAAATACTTGCCTATACAATAGCTTCCTCCAAGACCCTTAAAGGCATTTAAGCCAAATCTAAAGCTTTCGTCCTTTATATAAATATTTTTGACCTTAAAATGCCTTGCCAAATCATTAAGACTGACAAGGGGGGTTATAGAATACCCCGGAAAGGTCTTATGGAAATTGTTTACAATTTTTGCATTTTTAAAGCCAAACCCCTCAATAAGGTCTTTGTTTGCTTTGTCTTTTTTATGATGTACAAGTTTAATGCCTTCTTTCATAATCATCTCCTTTTCTGCTCATAAACAAAAAAGCCTCTGAGCTTACCCAGGCTTAGGTCAGCTTGATGTCAACCCTTTGCCCTTCCTTAAAAGTGCTCATAAAATTTGCCTGTGTCTTGGAGATTTGCCCCTATTTCATAGAGCTTCTTTCTAATATCTTCCCTGTGCTTTAGAGGCTTTTCATCTGTTTCTGACACAAAAAAATTTCCCTTATAATCTACATTAATAGCCTTAAAGAAAAAATCCATTACAGGCAGGGCTCCATCAAACTGCTGGTGGCTGTAGGGGGCTCCTCCTGTTGCAAGGAATATCCCTATTCTATTTTCTCCTCTTTTGTAGCTTTGCCCCAGGGAATACTTTAGCGACCAGTACTTTTGGCTCCTGTCTATCATATTCTTTGTAAGGCCGTTCACAGAATTAAAATATAAGGGGGCCGCCAAGACTACTACGTCGCTTTCATCTATTTTTTGATAGAGGTTTTGCATGTCATCTTTTAACACGCACTTCCCGGTGCTTCCGCAGTAGTCGCAACCAGTACAGTAGCCTATATTTTGGTCTCTCAGATTGACCTTGTCTATAGAAAAAATCTCCTTATCTACTCCATCGAGCAAAAAATCCAGCATTGCATCTGTGTTCTTATTTTTTCTGGGGCTCCCCATAATTGCCAGTATCTTCTTCAAAATTCCCTCCTGCAAAAACTTTTTTAACTGTGTATAGGCTACCCCATAACCAGACTAATGGCATCCACCAGATCTCTTGCCATAACTGAATATATCCCCAAATTCTTTGTAGCTTCCTCTCCAGAGAGGCCATGTATATAGACAGCAAGCTGGGAAGCTTCATAGGAAGTCATTCCCTGGGCTATAAGTCCTCCGATAATCCCTGTTAATACATCTCCTGAGCCTCCCTTGGCCATGGCATTTGACCCTGACTGATTTATATAAAGGCTTCCAGTCCCTGACGCAACCACTGTCCTTGTGTCCTTTAGGACGCAGGTTAAATTATTAGTAGCTGCATATTCCCTGGCCGTGTCAAGAAGATTGTCCTTTACAAATGCAAGGTCTTTTTTGGTAAGCCTTTCCATTTCTTTAAGATGGGGGGTTACTATAAGGTCTTTTGAATGGTTTTTTATAAAATCCGGTTTTATTGATATGATATTCAGGGCATCCCCATCTAGTATAATAGGACATATAGTGTTTTTCAAGATAATATCCACAAGCTTTTCAGAATAGCTGCTTACTCCAAGGCCTGGCCCAATCACTACGGCATTAACTTCTTTAAGCAGGGCCAAGAGGTGGTCTTCTTCGAAAGCGTCTTCCTTATAGGTGACAAGGACGGCTTCTGGAATGATGCTCTGGAGAATCTGACGGTTGTTTTCTGATGAATAAATATATACAAGACCTGCCCCTGTTCTATAAGCAGCCTTTGCAGACAAAAATCCAGCACCGTTCATATTATCACAGCTGCCTATAATAAGGACCTTCCCATAACTTCCCTTGTTTGAATAGTTTTCTCTTTTTGGTAGAAGAGCCAGGTCTGAAGGATTATAGCTATGGACTTTTGGGAGTCTTCCAAAAAAACTGGCCTCTGTAATACCTATATCCTTTACCCTTAGATCTCCCCTATAATCTGCCCCGGGATATAGGACATGGCCCAGTTTTTTGAAAGCAAAGGCCACTGTCCTTTTTGCCTTTATAGCTGTTCCCATTATCCTGCCTGTATTACTGCAAATTCCTGATGGTATATCGGCAGATATGATATCTACTCCCGACTGGTTTATCTTATCAATTAGGCTTGCATCGGCTCCAACCACATTCTTTGACAGGCCTATCCCAAAAATACTGTCTATTATTGTTGTATATGCTCCAAAATCCGCATCTCCCAGTATTTTTACTCCACAGTTTTTTGCGATTTCAAGCTGGATTTTTGCTTCTTCTGTTGCTTTTTCTATATTACCTGTAAAAAGTACATCTGCTCTTTTCCCTTGAAGACAAAGAATTCTGGCCACAGCTATGCCGTCAGCCCCATTGTTGCCAGGACCACAGACTGCAAGAGTTCTAGAAAGGTCAAAGTCCTCTGCTTCTTCAAGCAGGGCCATGGCAGCTTTTTCCATAAGAACAAGAGAGGGGATTCCAATTTTTTGTATAGTATTATTGTCATATAGCTTCATTTCATCACTGCCTAATATATATTCCATAGATTTCCTTTTCATTAATACGGTGTGAGCCAACACCGCAAAAATATTTACCCTTTAAAAAGAGCGTAGCAGTTAAGAACTACTACGCTGTAAATCCAGAATCCTATAGGGTCTGTTCAATGCTTTCAACGTTTACAACAAGAACTGCCCTAGCCCAGAAAAATTTGTCTCTGATTCTTTCAAATCTTTCTCCTTCTTTTTCAAATGAGGCCTTGCCTCTGACCAAAAAACCAGTTCCTGTGTAGCTTTTTCCTGTCACTTCCCTATTGCAGATTGTAAGCTGGATATTGTTGTCTCGTTCGATATTATGCTCTGTCTCTAGCATCCTTCCTGCAGGTATCAAAAGGGTATCCCCCTCAACCGTAACATAACTATTCCAGGAATTCACAACATGAGGCTCTGTTTTTCCCATGGTTACAATAGCAAAGGCTGAGTCCGGTCCAATTGTAAGGACTTCCATAAATTTTTCATTTAAAATCATAAGCTTCCTCCCAAGATATTTATCAACTATTTCTTCCATATTCATTCAATAGTCCTGCCTTATATATGCCCCTAAATCAATAGCTTAAACAAAGCCTTTGTAAACAATGTATTTATCTTTATTTACGCCAACAGCGTATCTAATAAGCTCATTTTCTTCATCAGATCTGTTATCCTTGGCTTTAAAAGAACCAGAAGAAGAATAGTCTTTTACCCACTTATTTACAGTAGACCTGGCAATGTTATACTCTTTAACAACTTCATTTATGTTTTTTTCACTATTTATGAGTTCCACAATTTGCTTTCCAAATTCTTCATTATACCTTAGAATATGTATTAATTTCTGGTGAAACAAAATCTTCAAGTTGAGTAGGAATATTACGTTTTTCTGCTTTGGGTACAATAACATCACCAACACCAAAATCTATAACAAAAGGTGTTTTTGTATTTTTTATCTTTCCAATAAGTTTAGCACTAACACCCCTATATTTTCTTTGGGGTGTAATCTCTTCTATTCCATCAACTTCAAAGGAAATATAATTATTGCCGCTAGGCGTATTAATAATTTCACTAATAATCTTTTGAGCATCCTTTATACTGCTTGGCATTTGTTTTAAAAGAAAATCAATATCGATGGTAGCTCGGCTTTCAAACCCACTTAAGGTGTAAATAAATAGCCCGCCCTTCAAAATCAGATTATCAACATAATTAGAAAGGGAAAGCCTCCTTAAAAATTCCTCTTGACAAAACAAACGCAAATGAACCTGAAAGGACAATCCGGAGGCTTGCGATTTGTTTTTTAGTTTTGCAAGTACTGAAGCACCTATATCCATTAAAGCCACACTCCTATCACATCGTGTACCCTATTCAGCACTTTTCTTTTTTTGGCGTAAGCTATAAGGTTCTTTATATTTTTCTTAGGATCGGCTATATATGCCTGGATAGCCTTATTAAAAGTCTCTTTGTCTATTTCTGATTCATATTTAAGACATTCGCAAATAAGCCTATCACGATCAAAGATATTGACGATGCAATCGTCTATCTTTATAGTAGTCACACCATAGGCTAGGCGACTGGGTGCTACAAAAAAAGGCTTTATATGTGGGTAGTCTATATCAAACCTAGAAGGCGAAGCATTTTTGCTTATGATGATATCCCACTCCATAGGGGTTCTATCACTATATCCATAATAGAAAAGAGAAGTATTAAGCCACAGGACTCCATCAGCAAAAAGACGTGAAATAATAGCTGCTTCGCTTATAGTTCTAGAATTTAGGCGATAATAACCAGTTGTTATTCTTTCAATAACTCCATTTTTAATCAGACTATTTATTTTGCGGGAATCAATTTTAAGCTTGCTTAGCTGTGAGGTCTTAAGAACCCCACAATTATCCGCAAATGCCAGTCTAAGTTTTTCTATTTCCATTCATATCACCACTAATTTGCCGACGAATTATAAAAAACGTCGGTATTTTAATGCAATTATAGCAAATAAATCGAACTGAAGTCAACATTAATTTACCGACAAAATATAAAAATTGTCGGTATTTTAATGCAGATTTGATGAATGAAAATTGCTGCTCACACCAATGAGCGGCTTTTTTTATTTCAAAATCAAGGAGGTTCAACCATGAAAGAATTATTTCAAGAACGCTACAAGATAACTTGCCGGTTGGCAGATGCCCAGGCTAAAGATTTTTCTCAACCGGATCTACTGACTACCAAAGAAATAGCGGCAATTACCGGCTATAATCGTAACAGTATATTTATATTAAACGAGATTTGTTCCTCTAGAAATTCATTTTAAATGTTCTTTGCCTTGCAAAATATCCCTAATCCATGATACACTGACTTTGACAGTATCATTTTTGAGCTATACATCCTTATTTTTTTAAAAAGTTCATATATTTAATCTGCTTTGATCCACGGGACTAAGACGGAGCCAACAATAAGTTTGAAATTATCAAGCCCTTTTTTGCTTTGTCAAAAAAGGGCTTTTATTATTTTGAAGAGG
>JBDHVO010000084.1:0-5576 GCA_039809675.1 Proteocatella sp. | reverse complement strand
AGGCTCTGTACTAAAGCATGAGGTTCCTGGAAAAGACAAGGCTGTAATTGAAACTCCAATGCCAGACAATAAAGTGGCTCTTGGACTTGTTATGGATGCACTGGTAGATCCTGACCATGGTGCGATTGGAAGCCTTGAAGAGATCAACGCTATTGGACACAGGGTTGTTCATGGTGGAGAGAAATTTGCAAAATCAGTAGTTATCAATGATGAGGTTGTTGCTGCAATTGAGGAAATGTGTGAGCTTGCACCTCTGCACAACCCACCAAACCTAATAGGAATTAACGCCTGCAAGGAGCTTCTTCCGGGAGTTCCAATGGTAGCAGTATTTGACACAGCCTTCCATCAAACTATGCCAAAATCAACCTACATCTATGCTCTTCCTTACGAGTACTACGAGAAGTACGGAGTGAGAAGATATGGTTTCCACGGTACAAGCCACAAATACGTAAGTGACAGATGTGCTGACCTGATGGGTAAAAACATTGAAGACCTTAGAATCATAACCTGCCACCTAGGAAACGGAGCATCAGTTGCTGCAATTGACCATGGCAAGGTTGTTGAAACTTCAATGGGCTTTACTCCTCTTGAGGGCCTTATAATGGGAACAAGAGCTGGAGATATAGACACAGCAATCTCAACCTTCCTTATGGACAAGCTTGACCTTGACTGTCTTCAAATGAACGATATCCTTAACAAAAAATCAGGAGTGCTTGGAATCTCAGGCGTAAGCTCTGACTTTAGAGATATAGAAAAAGCAGCGGCAGAAGGAAACGAAAGAGCCCAGCTTGCTCTTGACAGCTACTTCAAGAGAGTTAAAAAATACATTGGAGCCTACTGGGCTGTAATGGGCGGAGTAGACGCTATAGTATTTACTGCCGGTCTTGGAGAAAACTCTATAGAATCAAGAGCAGAAATCTGCAGCGGAATGGTAGATATGGGTCTTGAAATTGACAATGAAAGAAATAATGTCAGAGGAAAAGAAACCCTTATATCATCAGATGCATCAAAGGTTAAGGTCTTCTGCATACCAACAAACGAAGAGCTTGTAATTGCAAGAGATACAAAAGAATTAGCAGGAAAATAATTTAAGATAGACAGCAAAAGGTATATTGCTCAGGGAATATACCTTTTGTATTAGAAGTTAATTTGCTTGACAGCAATGTTTTACTCCTGTATAATATTGTTGTTAAATTAGAGGTGAAAAAATGAATCTTAGCCAAGTGTTAAATGGAAAAAGAATGACCCTAAATATAGACGTTCGATATGAACCCATTGAACTTGAAAACGACCATGGCATTCGTTATTTGTCACCCCTTATTATCAATGGCATTATCAGAAAAACCGGTGATTCTATAAGAATGAATCTTAACATAAAAACCGAAGTTGCTGCAGAATGTGCCAGATGCCTGTCTGATGCTGTTTTTCCCGTTGACATGGAAGCAGAGGTAAACCTCTTGACGGAGGACTCTATTTCCTGGGAAGACGACTACGATGGCTTTGTTATCAAAAATGAAGAGATAGATCTCAAAGAGATAGCAAGTCTGGAAATCCTGCAGGAAATCCCTGTCCAGCCCCTGTGCAGCGAAGGCTGTCTTGGCCTGTGCCCGGGATGTGGCAAAAATCTTAACGAAGGTCCTTGTGGCTGCGAAAAAGAAACTGATAGTAGATTTGATATTTTAAAAGAATTATTAAAATAAAGGAGGGTGACAAGATGGCTGTACCTAAGAGAAAAACTGCAAAATCAGCAACTCGTTCAAGAAGAGCTGCAAATATGCAAATTTCAGCAAATGGACTGGTGAAATGCCCACAGTGCAATGAGCCAAAGCTTTCTCACAGAATGTGTCCTGAATGTGGATACTACAATGGCAGAGAAGTTGTAGAGAAATAATAAACGGCATGTAGTTGTGAGCTACATGCTTTTTTTATTCCTGGAGGATAATATGAAAATTGCTATTGATGCAATGGGTGGAGATCACGCCCCCTTTGAAATAATAAAGGGGGCCCTCATGGCTCTGGAGGGTAACAAAGACATACAACTAGTTTTTGTAGGCCGGGAGGAAGTAATAAAGGAAAACCTTGAAAAGCTTAATGAAAAAACAGACGGGTATGAGATTGTTGATGCCAAAGAGGTGATAGGCTTTGACGAAACGCCGACAAGTGCTATAAGAAAGAAGAAGGATTCATCCATAGTTGTTGGCCTCAACCTTGTAAAAAATAAAAAGGCTCAAGCATTTGTAAGTGCAGGCTCAACCGGAGCCCTCCTTGCTGGAGGTCTCTTTATAGTCGGCAGAATAAAAGGAGTTGCCAGACCTGCTCTTACAGTATTAATGCCAACGCCTCTAGGGACTCCTATGCTGCTTGATGTAGGAGCGAACGCAGACATAAAGGCAAAGAGCCTTCACGAATTTGCTATAATGGGGGCTCTTTACAGTGAAAAAATTCTTGGACACAAAAAACCTAAGGTTGCCATACTCAATAATGGCAGCGAGGAGGGCAAGGGGTCTGAGCTTACAAAGGAAGCCTACAGATTAATTGCAGAAGACAAGAGCCTTAACTTCATAGGCAATGTCGAGGGCAGAGATATCCCCTATGCGACAGCTGATGTAATAGTAACTGATGGCTTTACAGGTAATATATACATCAAGGCTGCTGAAGGGATTGCCAGCATTATAATGAAAACCCTTAAGGACACCCTTATGGCCTCAACTAAGGGTAAAATCGCAGGTCTTCTTATGAAGGATGGCTTAAAGCAGGTAAAATCAGCCTTCGATTCGGAGGAAATAGGAGGGGCTCCCTTTCTTGGAATTGATGGTATATTGATAAAGGCTCACGGGAATTCCTCGGCCTACGCCTTTTCTAATGCTGTGCTCCAGGCTAAGAGAGCAATTGAAGCAAATTATATAGAGGATTTGCGTTTAAAATTTGCTGGTTCTGAAGAAGACAAGGCGGGAATATAATAAAAAAGCAGGCAAGCAGACTAAGATAACCTGCTTTACTGAACCTTTTGTGGTATAATTGTCCTTATAATACAGCGAGGAGGCAAAAATGAGCGAAAATAACAACGTGACTATTTCAGAGGATGTAATTGTTACTATAGCAAATATTGCAACAAAAGAAGTGGAGGGCGTAGCTGGACTCCATACGGGCATGGTGGATACAATCATTGACAAATTCACAGGAACCAACTGGAGCGGGGGAGTATCAGCTGTAATTGACGGTGAAAGGATCCTCGTAACTCTTATAATAGACGTAGTTTATGGCAACAATGTATGCCAGGTTGCTACAAAGGTTCAGGACCATGTCAAAAACGCCATAGAAACTATGACAGAAATGACGGTTTCTGAAGTGAATGTCCATGTCAAAAGTGTGGTTGTTGTCCCTGATAAAAATGAAAAGTAACGGAGAGTAAATGGAAAAGATAAATAAAAAACCACTTTCAAGGAGAGTTCAAAGGGAAACTGCTGTTCAGCTTCTTTTCGAAATGAAGATGCAAAAGGAAGAAAACATCCCCTTTATAGTAAACTATTTTGAGGCCCGCGAGCTGGATATGGATTTATATCCCTATGCCTATGAGCTTGCCAGAAAATATGTAGAAAAGATGGATGAAATTGAAGAAATTTTAAAGGCAAATATCCATAGCTGGAGAGTCGAGAGGGTTGGAAAAACCGAAATCAGCGTAATCCGGGTTGCAACTGTGGAGATGCTCTATTTTGATGATGTACCTCCTGCAGTTGCAATAAATGAAGCTGTTGAAATTGCCAAAAGATTCTCTGATGAAAGATCCTATAAATTCGTAAACAAGGTGCTTAGAAATGTACTTGAGGCTATTAAGGAGGCCTAAACTTGAGTGATGTGACATTAAAAATCCTCTTTATGATAGGAGTAGGGGCAGGGATTGGATATGCCACCAATGTAATTGCTATAGTAATGCTTTTTAGACCCTATAAGCCTGTGAGATTTCCCGGTCTAAAATGGACCCTCCAGGGACTTGTACCAAAAAGGCGAAGCGATATAGCCAGAAGCATAGGTGAAACTGTAAAAAATGAGCTTATTTCTATGGAAGAAATAAACGCCAAGCTCCTTACTGAGGAAAATAAACGCAAGCTAATCGATGCTCTAAAGGATAAAATAAAAAAAGTCGTAGCTGAAAAAACAGAATCAATTCCCTTTGGACTGGGGTCTGTTGTAAACGGCATGGTTGATGATGTTGTTGAAGTGGAGCTCACTGTCTTTATATATGACCAGGCAGATGAAATGGTAATGGATATGACAAGGGGCATTGACATCAGCGCTATGGTAGAAGATAAAATAAATGAATTTGAGCTCAAAAAAATAGAGGACATAATTTTGAAGGTTGCCAGCAAGGAGCTTAGGCATATTGAAGTTCTAGGCGGTGTATTGGGGGCAATTATAGGCCTTGCCCAGGGACTGATTGTTACCCTTATGTAAAAGGACCCCTTGAAATTATTTGCCCTGGTTTTGAAATAAATCTGTATTGACAAGGCTTATTATTAATTATATAATCAGAATACGCAGTAATCAGGGAACATTAAAACAAACTGAATCCCCAGAGAGAAAAGAACGGTGCAAGCTTTTCGTTTCAGAGTTTTGGATGACCACCCTGTAGCCCTCCTTAATAGGGAGCGGGTAGGCCCGTTATAGCTTATTAAAGAACCAATTTGGGTGGAACCACGTTAACTCGTCCCATAGACAGCCTGTCTATGGGATTTTTTGTATAAAATAATAATATAAGATTGGAGATTAGCATGATTAATATTGAACTAAAGGACGGTTCAAAAAGAACCTATGATGATGGAGTCCAGGCTCTTGATATAGCAAAAAGCATCAGCGAAGGCCTGGCGAGAGACGTTGTTGGGGCCAAGCTTGATGGAGAGGTGATTGACCTTATAACTCCAATTCATAAGGATGGCCAGATTGAATTTATAAAATTTGACAGCAGAGACGGAAAGGATGTTTTTTGGCATACCTCTACCCACCTTATGGCTCATGCAATCAAGAGGCTTTATCCTGAAGCCAAGCTTGCTATAGGGCCTGCTGTTGAAAATGGCTTTTACTACGACATAGACCTGGACCACAAGCTGACTCCAGAGGATCTTGAAAAAATAGAAGACGAGATGAAAAAAATAGTCAAGGAAGGCTTTGATATAAGACGATTTGAGCTTCCTGCTGACAAGGCTGTAGAGCTAATGAAGGAAAAACATGAAGACTACAAGGTTGAGATGATTGAAGACCTTGCAAAGTGCGGAGAAAACATATCCTTTTATGAGCAGGGTGATTTTGTTGACCTTTGTGCAGGCCCCCACCTTCCGAGCGTAAAAAAAGTAAAGGCCTTTAAACTGACCAGCGTTGCCGGAGCCTACTGGAGGGCTGACCAGAGCAACAAGATGCTGCAAAGGGTGTACGGAATTGCTTTTGAAAAGAAAAAAGACCTGGATGAATACCTCACTATGATAGAAGAGGCTAAAAAGAGAGACCGCCGAAAAATAGGCAGGGAGATGGATCTTTTCGCCCTTCTTGAAGAAGGTCCTGGCTTCCCCTTCTTTCTACCAAAC
>JBDHVO010000083.1:0-5653 GCA_039809675.1 Proteocatella sp. | reverse complement strand
AGGATGCCCAGCAGGTCAGTGTTATTAAAAGGCTTACAAGAGACCTGAATTTTGATGTAAACATTGTCGCCTGTCCAATAGTGAGAGAAGAGAGCGGCCTTGCCCTTAGCTCCAGAAATGTCTATCTGAGCCCCGAGGAAAAAAGCCAGGCCCTTGTTTTGTCCCAGTCACTAAGGGACGTAAGACAAATGTACAAGGCTGGCAATATAGACGCCATCTATCTTAAAGAATATATAAGGCAAAATATAAGCACTAGACCCCTTGCAAATATTGATTATATTGAAATAGTCGATTTTGAAAGCCTCACAGATGTGGATACCATAAAGGGCCAGACCCTCATAGCTCTTGCTGTAAAATTTGGAAACACAAGACTTATAGATAATGTGATTTTAGGAGGAGAGAACAATGTATCTGACAATGCTTAGGGCCAAGCTCCACAGGGCAACTGTAACAGAGGCTAATTTGAATTATGTAGGCAGTATCACAATAGACAAGGACCTGCTTGAAAAATCCGGTATTCTCCCCGGAGAGCTGGTTCAGATAGTCAACAACAACAATGGTGCCAGATTTGAGACCTATGTTATCGAAGGCGAAAAAGAAAAAGGAGATATCTGTCTCAATGGAGCTGCAGCCAGGATGGTCCAGCCCGGTGACAAAATTATAATCATGGCTTATGCATCAGTAGATTCCGAGGAGGCAAAAAAGCTTGTCCCAAATGTCCTTGTCCTTGATGAAAATAATAAGGTAGAACAGATTTTATCACAAGAAAAACCAATGACCAGTCTATAGCCTGACTGGCCATTGGCTTCAAAACCATTGATGTAGACCTTTATTTCAAAGTCAGGTAGCCGCTGTTTACTTCTGATAGGTCCTTTAGATCATCAACGACTATTATTTTACTCCTTATCATCCCCATCCAGCAGCTAAATGTAATAGTACCACTACTTTCAGGAGTAAACTTTAGGATATTGTCTCCTGCAGCAAGGGTCTGGTCGATGCTGTACTGGGGTATAATTATCCCATTGTTGCACTCATTCAGGTTTTCGTCTTCTGCTCTCATTGTCCACACGAGGGGGAGACCCTTTTGTACAATTACAGGTTCATAGCCTCCTGGGTATACCCCTGTTGTTGCATACTGAACTCCATCTTTTATAACAGCGGCATTACTTGCTTCAATTTTTGTCCCACCTTCTGCTGCTGGCTTGTTCGCTTCTGTAGGCAGTTGAAACCCAGAAAAACCCGAAAGAGCTGCCCCGCTGTTAAACATAAATACTCCCATTACAAGCACAAGCACCGCACTTACTTTTGTCAGCTTGTTCGCAAATTTTTTGTTCAGCAAAGAACTGACTGCTCCCAGTCCAAACATCAGCGGAAAGGTCCCTATACTAAACAAAAACATTGAAACTGCACCCTTTATCGGGTCTCCTGTAGACAGGGCATAAATCTGCATTGCCTGGAGAGGACCACAGGGCATAAGGCCATTAAGAAGGCCTACATACAGGGAACTGTTGCTTGAATCATTTTCTTTATAAATTTTTTTCGCAAATACCTTGGGCATTCTGGGAGTAAGCCTTTTAAGTCCTGGAAATAGATTGAGCATGTTAAGCCCCACTATTACCATAAGTATTCCAGTAACAATTTGTATACTGCCTTTCATCCCTCCAGAAAAGCTGACCACAGAGCCTATGGCACCAACAAGCCCTCCTATTACTGTATAGGAGATAACCCTGCCAATATTGTATTTGAAGCTTGGCAACATGGTACTGTACCTGCTTTTTGAAGAAAAATCCGTTCCTCTCCCGCACTGCGAAAGACATATACCACCGCACATTGAAATACAGTGGGCAGATGTCAGCAAACCAATTATAAAGATTACACTATAGCCCATACCTTCTTGGGCTATAGGAAATTTCTTGAATACATCTAAAATCCCTATATAGCCTGCCAAATTATAAAGAGCAAGGATAATAAGGGCAATGCCAGCCAGATTCACAAAACCTTTACTTCTGTTATAAGTTTTTTCTTTTTTGACGTGGTAATGCTTTCCTTCTATAAGGGATATTATTTCGGCCAGTTTTATTTCTTCCGTATCATAATCAACAAGGACTTGCCCCTTTGAATACGAAGCTTTCACGTTCTTTATTCCACTTATTCCTGCCAAGGCCCTCTCTAATGTTGTTTCACAGTGGGCGCAGGTCATGTTTTCTATTTTTAGACTATCTCTTATCACCTTTGGGGCCATATTATTCTCCTTGTTTTGTATTTGGTCTAATAATATCAGCTTAATGTGGAGAAAATATGGAAAACAAAAATTCTAATAGCCCTTTTTCATTTTATAAAACCATAAAATTTCTAGCAACGTGTTTTTCAGTTTATTGTTTATATTTAGGCATTTAGGATATAAATAATGCAAGACTTGTTATATGAAAGTACAGAAAGAAAAAAATAAGGAGGTAGGCTTATGGGAATTTTCTCTTGGATTATTGTAGGAGCCCTGGCTGGTTGGCTTGGAAGTAAAGTAATGAATACAAATCAGTCCATGGGTTTTATGGCAAATATTATTGTGGGAATTGTGGGAGCTTCTATCGGCGGTTTTATAATGAATAATTTTTTTGGAAAAGCTGGTGCCTATGGACTTAACATATACTCTGTACTCGTAGCTCTTTTGGGATCCATAATTTTCTTGGCTTTGTTAAAAATAATTTCAAAGGGTTAGAAGTAAATAAGGAGTAAAGGATTATGGCTAACAAAAATATCAGAAAAAACAAGAGTTGGTTTTGGCTATTAGTATCTTTATTTGGCGTTACCAAACTAGTTAAAAAATATGGTTTAAATAAGTGAAATTATACTAAAACTATGTAAATAAAATTAAAATCTGTGCAGTTATAAAATTTGCACAGATTTTTGTTGTTTAAGGAGAGAAGTGTTACAATAAGACCAATCCAATTTCATAATTACTTTTTACGACTGGCTTTTATCGTATATTTAATCAACATGTAGAGTATCAATATTACATTCAGAATCAAGTCAGTTTTTTTACTCCAAAACCAATAACCTATTACTGATATCGCTCCTAGTATCCAATCATACCAGTCTACTTTTTGTAAACCAAATTTTTTGAGCTTTTCTTTCATTGCGAACCCTCATATTTCCCCTACTTTGTGTATGCTCTAAAAGTCTGCGGGTCAATTCCCCATGGATTACCATCATAAATAACTACATACTTTTTCCCTCCGTGTGTGACCGTTTTGGCATAAGGAGTATACATAACTTCATCAAGCAAAAAATCCAATGCTTTTCCTGCAACCCATCCAACAAAAAACTCAACAATTATATTAAAAGTAGACGATTCCCGCCACATATAGCTAGTCTAAATTAACTATATCAATCTATTAACAATTCGTAATCACTATACACAGGTACTTCTTCTAAAATGGATTCCCCTTCAGAAATAAGCAAGACAGGCTAATATTTTTATAATTTTAATATATCTGAATTTACTTTTTGATATCCAATCTCTAAGCTCGTTTACATGTGTAGCTTGCGTTTGATATATCATGCTGTTTAGCCTTTGTCAATGTTTAAATTTATATATTTGCGCTTATCCTATATGGCTACCAAATTCAATAATACATAGCTTAACAACATGCATGTTGCAAATATTCCAAAACTATTGTATATTAGCTTTAGTAAGTCTATACGCGTAAACATATAAGGAGGAAATATGAAACAAGTGTCAGTATCAGATTCAGACATCATTATTCTGGATATATTGTGGGAAAAAGGTGATATGACCGCCAGTCACTTATACAGGATATTAATGGAGCAGGTGGGCTGGAGCAAAAGTACCACATATACAGTTTTAAAAAGAGCAATTGATAAGGGGTTAGTTGAACGCCTTGGAGAAGATTATACTTGCAGAGCCAATATCAGTAGAGAAGAAGTGCAAAAAAATGATGTGAAAAATGTTTTTACAAGACTATTCACCAAAACAGGTGATGACTTTGTTCCAACTTTTATGTCTGCCTACATTAGTGAGCGTGGCTTATCAAAGGAAGACGAGGAATATCTAAAAGATTTGGTAGAAAAGCTTAAGTAGCGGTAAAGGAGTGGTCAATGACTCTGGTAGAAATGAATATTTCAGCAGGTTTTTTAGTTTTGTTTATAATATTCATCCGAAAAAGATTTTTTATAAAATTGCCTGTTTGGATAATAACAACACTTTGGGTAATGGTGGCTTTTAGACTCATCTTCCCTTATAGCATCATGGCCCATTCCAGTATTCTTAACTTGTGGAATCGAGTAGGAGCAAAAATCGCAGATACACTTTACTTTGACTTTGGAATTAGAAGCGAAGAAATAATAGACTATTTTATTGGACACTACAAAACCGAAATGTTCATGAAATATATTTGGTTTGCAGGAGTTATTATTTTTGGACTATATTATTTATCCACCTATATTGAAACCTACAAAAGAATCAAAAACTTTGAAACAATCTCTAATCATAATTTGGAAAAGGAGCTGGAAGAACAAAAATTCCATAGAAAGGTATCAGCAAAAGTATCCAGCGAAATTAGAAGTCCATGTTCATTTGGATTCTTAAGACAAGTAATGATTTTTCCGAAAGATTTTGATTTCGAGGACAAAGAACTCTTAAAAATGGTAGTCAGCCATGAGTCCGTCCACCTCAAATACTTCCACTTTGTAATAAAATTATTCATTATTAGTGCCTTTTGTGTGTTTTGGTTCAATCCAATTATGTGGCTGATAAGAATTTACTTTGATCGAGATTGCGAGATATTCTGTGATTCACACGTAATCAAAAAATTGGGGAATGATATAAGAGAGCCTTATGCCCAAAGTTTAATAAAAATGGCAAGAACAAAGCCAAATACAATTGCACTTTGTAGTAGCTATAATTTGGGACCAATAGAAGAAAGGATAAAATTTATTATGACTAAGAAAAAACTATCACTATCTACAATGCTGGCCTCAGTCCTTGTGTTAACGGGATCAATAACTGTGTTTGCAACCAGTCCAACCTATATTACCAACACAGAAAACTTAGATATTATAGTTACCGAAGAAATTCATGAGCCAGAGGTATATCTAAATCTAAAGGCAGAAGAGATTGAGCCTTATATTGTGTATTCAAATATAGAAGAAAAGGCAGTTGCGCCAAGTTACATTGACATAAAGAATTATAAGTACTCAACTTCGGGAAACTTGACTCCCACTATAAATGTTTCTGTTGTAAGAAATGGATACACATACTCTGGAAGTTTAGACTGGGTAAGTAGTAGTTCTAGGGTGAATGGTATTATTACTGGCTACTACAGTGGAAAACTCTATCGATAAGCACTCGTTATATTGATATACATGGTTTTAGGAACTTCTTTCCCTTTCCTGAATATTTTGTTTAAGTTTTTTTAAAATTTTATATCCTTCGAATAGATAACATACTACTATTATCAATATACATAATAAAATAAAATATGAAGCGATTTCTTCAGAAAATGTTTTTTCAATCCATGAATCAGTTATTTTTAAAATAAAATATGTTGAAATAATAATCAATAGATTTTTTTTTGCTTCTTTCTTTGGTGCAAAAATCTTGTTTTCTATTGCTTTATTTAACAAAATACTTACA
>JBDHVO010000082.1:0-5680 GCA_039809675.1 Proteocatella sp. | reverse complement strand
AATTGAGCCCTTTGCTCATGAAAAATTATCTCCAATCCTTGCCCTCTACAAGGCTGAAGATTTTGAAGAGGCCCTTGATATAACTGACAGACTTGTTATAGACGGTGGAATTGGACATACATCAGTTATTTATGCTGATCCAGTAAAGGCTGCAGAAAAAATCAAAAGGTTTGAAGAAAGAATCAAGACTGCAAGGATTCTTGTAAACACCCCATCATCCCATGGTGGAATAGGTGACCTTTACAACTTTAAGCTCCTGCCATCCCTGACCCTTGGATGCGGAAGCTGGGCAGGAAACTCCGTTTCAACAAACGTTGGTATTAAAGAACTGCTAAATACAAAAACTGTAGTCGAGAGGAGAGAGAATATGCTTTGGTTCAGGACCCCAGAAAAAATATACTACAAAAAAGGAAGTACACCAATAGCACTCCAGGAACTCAAGGATGTATATAATAGAAAGAAAGCCTTTATTGTAACAGATACTTTCCTATACAAAAATGGATACACAAAGCAAATAACAGATCTACTGGATAATATGGAAATTACCCATCATACCTTCTTTGAAGTAACTCCAGACCCAACTCTAGAATGTGCCTACAAGGGAGTAGCAGCCATGAGAGAGTTTGAGCCAGACGTTATAATCGCCCTTGGCGGCGGTTCTGCTATGGACGCGGCCAAAATAATGTGGATAATGTATGAGCATCCGGATGCAGACTTTGCAGACCTTTCTCTAAGATTTATGGATATTAGAAAAAGAGTCTACCAGTTCCCTAAGATGGGTGAAAAGGCAAAGCTTGTGTGTATTGCAACTACATCAGGAACAGGCTCGGAGGTAACTCCTTTTACAATCATCACAGATGAAAAAACAAACATAAAATATTCAATAGCAGATTATGAGATTATGCCAACCATGTCCATATCTGATGCTGATATGATGATGGACCAGCCAAAGGGGCTGACTGCCGCATCTGGAATAGATGTCCTGACCCATGCCCTTGAAGCCTACGTTTCAATGCTGGCAACAGACTATACTGACGGCCTGTGCCTAAAGGCATCGAAGCTTGTATTTGACTATCTGCCTAATGCCTATAAATACGGAAGAGATGATGTTGAAGCCCGCGAAAAAATGGCAAATGCATCCACAATAGCAGGTATAGCCTTCTCAAATGCATTTTTGGGAGTATGTCACTCAATGGCTCACAAACTGGGCGCAACCCACCATGTACCTCACGGAATAGCCAATGCACTGCTTATATGTGAAGTAATTAAGTACAATTCCTCAGAATGTCCTAAGAAGATGGGAGCATTCTCACAATACAAATATCCTCGTGCACAGGAAAAATACGCTGAGGTTGCTTCATTTGTTGGCCTTGCAGGAAAAAACAATGAAGAAAAAGTTGATAGCCTGATAGCAAAGATAGAAGAGCTAAAAGCAAATCTGGGAATTGCAAGATCAATTAAAGAGTTTGGAGTTGAGGAGGCTTACTTCCTTGAAACAGTAGATGCAATGAGTGAGCAGGCCTTTGATGACCAGTGTACCGGTGCAAACCCAAGGTATCCGCTTATAGAAGAAATCAAAAAAATGTATATAGCAGCATATTACGGAAAATAAATAGCCGTAAGCTTGCATATAAAACCTCTAGTATTATTAACAGCAGAAAATCCATACCGGGCATAGGGTATGGATTTTTTGTGGTCAAATACTTTGTTGTAGGGCCAAGCTTTTATGTAGACCCTATCACTGGCCAAGGCCTCAGGCCCCAGAAAAGCCCAAGCACATGTGCTTGGGCTTTTAATATTGAGTGCCATGGATACAAACTATCTTTATCGTTGATTTATAGTGCTTTATAATGTAAAATATTCATTAAGGTATCAAAGCGTGAATAAAATGGGAATAAGTTTTTTGAAAAATGACTAAATGTAAGAATCATAAATGCTGGAGTCATTTATTTGAGGAGACAAAATGAGTGATTTTTGTGAAATAAGTTCAGACTTTAAAGGCAAGTACAAAAAAAGAGCAATCTATTCCTTTGTCAATGCGGCAGAGAGGATAATGCAGGAGGAAGGTCTGGACAAGGTAACCATAAGAAAAATTTCGGATCTTGCCGGCTATAGCTCCGCAACCATATATAGCTATTTTGACAATATAGACCATTTGGTTTTATTTTCGTCTATGAGGTTTCTGGATGAATTTATAAAGTCAATTCCAGATTATATTTCAGAGGCCAAGTCATCCCTAGACCTGCTTAGAAGCACCTGGAGCTGCTTTTGCAAGTATTCATTTGAAAAAGCAGATGTATATAACACTATATTTTTTTCTAAGCCAGATAAAAACAGCAAAAATTATATGCAGGATTATTACTGTGTCTATCCCTTGGAGGACCAGGGCTACCCCGATACTATAAAGAAGATGCTCAGAGAAAGTGACATCTACAAAAGAAATTACATATTGATAAACAAGTGTGCAGAGGAAGGCTTTATCTCAGATAAAAACCTGGATGAAATAAACGAAATGACAATTTTTATCTATGAAAGCATCCTTCACAGGGTGCGTCTGGGTGAGCTGGACGCAAAAGAGGCAAAGGCAAAAATGAAAAAATATCTTAACAGGATTTTGGATATAGAAATGCTGGAAAGAGCTGTCAATTAAAGCGGGTAAATAATGATATTAACAACAAGCAGTGTTGAAGAAACCATGGATTTAGGCCATGCTATAGGATCCAGCATAGACGAAAAGACTATGATTAGCCTCTCGGGAGACCTGGGGGCAGGCAAAACCCATCTGACCAAGGGAATAGCGAGGGGGATGGGGATTCGTGAAGAGGTTACAAGTCCCACCTTTGCTATAATTCAGGAATACAAAATAGAAGACAAGGGACTCTTTCAGCCTCTTGACATGTACCATTTTGACCTATACAGGATTACAGACGAAGAAGAGCTCTACCACATAGGCTACAGCGATTATCTGAACAAGGATGCACTTATAATCCTTGAATGGGCACAAAACGTGAGAGCCGCTCTTGTCCCTGACAGGCTTGATATAAGCCTTGAGTATACAGGAGAGGATAACAAAAGGAAAATAAGCTTGGAAGCAAGAGGGCCATCTTCAGAGAGGCTCCTAAAAAAAATAGGTGAAAACCTGCGAGGCAAATATGAAAATACTGGGAATTGATACATCCTCAGCGGTGCTTGGAATTGGAGTAACGGACGGGGATTCTGTTTTGGGGGAGCTTGTCCAGAACAAGGCACTTACCCACAGCGAAAGGCTAATGCCCCACATAGCATACTTAATGGATGCCATAGATGAAAAGCTTTCGGATATGGATTTTTTTGCAGTAACAATAGGCCCTGGCTCCTTCACAGGCATAAGGATAGGGGTTGCAACGGCCAACGCCTTTGCCCTGGTTAATGAAAAGAGGGTTATCGGGATTTCTACCCTTGAGGCCCTGGCCTATAATTTCAAAAACCAAGACCTCCTTATAATAACCACCATGTACGCCCAAAGGGACGATTATTACAGGGGGATTTATGAATTCAGGCAATCTGGTCAAGCCTGTGACCTTAAGCTGCATGTTTTGGAGCCAGAGGCTGCCGTTTCAAGGGAAGAAATTCTCGAAGAGGCGGTCCGGTATGCTAAAGGCAGGAATGTCCTTATAGCTGGAGAAATTACCGGCAAAATATCAGATGAAATTGACAAAATAAATTTAAATAAAGACCTGTGTGATGGTATAATAAAAACAGCTGGCAAAGAGGATAATTATATTAGGCCAGGTATTTTGTGTGTAATTGCAGCTGAAAGGTCTCAAAAAGCCGAAAAATATGCAGAGCCTGTCTACATAAGAAAGCCTCAAGCCGAGGTCCAGTATGAGGAAATGCAAAAACAAAGGGTGAACCATGGAAATTAGGATAATACCAATGCAAGAGGTCCATGTAGACGAGGTTTATGCAATAGAGGAAAAATCCTTTTTAACTCCATGGACCAGGCAGGCTATAAGGGATGAAGTGAAGAATCCTCTGGCTACCTACCTGGTTGCTATGGACGGGGAGAAGCTTTTGGCCTATGGAGGCTTTTGGACAGTCGCTCCCGAGGGGTACATAAACAATGTTGCGGTGGATCCATCCTATAGGGGGCAAGGGATTTCGAGGCTTCTTATGGAGGCCCTGATAGAGGCGGCCAGAGAAAAAGGAGTAAAGGACCTCTATCTTGAGGTTCGAGTAAGCAACAGCATAGCCCTTGGCCTTTACAGGTCTTTGGGCTTTAAAATGATAGATATCCGCAAGGGCTACTATGCAGATACGGATGAAGATGCCATAGTAATGGTGGTGGAGATAGAATGAAGGATACAAGGGACAAGATAATACTTGCAATAGAAACCAGCTGTGATGAAACTGCAGCCTCAGTCATAAAAAACGGGCGAGAAATCCTGTCTAATGTTGTGATGACGCAAATAGACATTCATAAGAAATTTGGAGGGGTGGTGCCTGAGGTGGCATCAAGAAACCATGTTGTAGATATAAACCCTGTTATCGAAAGGGCTGTTCTTGAAGCAGGTATGGAGCTAAAGGATATGGATGCCATAGCGGCAACCTACGGGCCGGGTCTTGTGGGAGCCCTTCTTGTAGGTCTTTCGGCAGCAAAGGCTCTTGCCTATGCCCTTGATAAGCCCCTTGTAGGAGTAAATCACATTGAAGGCCATGTGGCTGCCAACTATTTGGCCCACAAGGACCTTGAGCCTCCCTTTATCTCCTTGATAGTGTCAGGCGGCCATACCCATATTGTTGAGGTGCTTAATTACACGGATTTTAACATTATAGGGAGAACCAGGGATGATGCTGCAGGAGAGGCCTACGATAAAATAGCCAGGGCCATGGGTCTTGGGTATCCGGGAGGGCCAGCCATAGACTCTTTGGCCGGACAAGGAGCTGCAAATATCGAATTTCCAAGGGCCATGATGGATGAAGGTTATGATTTTAGTTTTTCTGGCATAAAATCTGCCGTCTTAAACTATCTTAATTCAAAAAAAATGAAGAATGAAGCCTATGACAAGGCAGATGTAGCAGCATCCTTCCAGCAGGCCGTCACTGAGGTGCTTGTAAAAAAAGCAATAAAAGCAGTAAAAGATAAGGCTTATGACAAGCTGGTCCTAAGCGGAGGAGTATCTGCTAACTCAAATCTCCGAAGGCTGGCAGATCTGGAAGCAAAAGCAGGTGGCATAAGGGTATTTTATCCGCCCCTATATCTTTGTACTGATAATGCGGCAATGATTGGCTCAACCGCTTATTATAAATTTGTTAACAATCATATATCTGACCTGTCTCTAAGTGCAAAGCCCAACCTGAAAATCGGGGAATAGACAGGAATATATAGGTTTTAGGGGGAAATATGGACGTTTATATGGCAAGGCAGCCTATTTATGATGCAGTAAAGAAAGTATGTGCCTATGAGCTTTTATACAGGGCAGACAAGGAAAACACCTTTGCAGGTGGTATTGATGGTCATACAGCCACAACAAATCTGGTGGCAGACGCCATAGGGGTTTTTGGTCTTGATAGCATAACCAGTGGAACAAGGGCCTTTATTAACTTCACAAGGGAGCTTCTCTTAGATTACTTCCCTCTTGTCTTGTGGTGTTCCTGCGACTGCTGGTTCTGTAGCTGCCAGTTCAGCTGCGAGTAAAAC
>JBDHVO010000081.1:0-5762 GCA_039809675.1 Proteocatella sp. | reverse complement strand
AGATAAATCTGGTGTGATTGGAGAAGATCCATCCAATATACCTAATAATATCATGCCCATTATAAACAAGGTGGCAGCTGGCAAAATGGAAAGACTGCAAATATTTGGCAATGATTATGACACTCCTGATGGCACATGTATAAGAGATTTTATCCATGTAACGGACCTTGCAAAAGGGCATATAAAAGCTTTAGAGCAAAATAATGAAGCTGCAGGCCTTAGGGTTTATAATCTTGGGACTGGAAGGGGCTATAGCGTATTAGAGCTTGTAAGGACATTTGAAAATATCACTGGGGCTAAGGTTGCATATGAATTTTCTGGAAGGAGACAGGGGGATATAGATATTTGCTACGCAGACACAAAGAAATCACTAGCAGAGCTCAATTGGAAAGCTGAGCTTGATCTTAACAATATGTGTGAAGATTCATGGAGATGGGGGAAAAATAATTAAAACAGAGCAGGGTGATTAATATGAGAATTTTAATAACAGGGGGATTTGGGTTTTTAGGGACAGTTTTAATCCACAAGCTTATGAGAGAGGGTCATAACATAACAGTTATTGATGATTTGTCAAGCGGGAGGGCAATAAAAAGCGATAAAATATCATTTTATAAAATTTCGGCTGAAGATCCAAGCTGCAGCCTCATATTTGCCGGAGGTGACTTTGATGCCGTGATCCATCTGGCCTTCAAGGGCTTTGCTGGAGAAAGCTATGGAGAAACTACTGAAAATATATTTTCAAATAATGTAGGATTAAACAATATATTGAATATGTCAGTAAAATACAAGGTTAAAAAATTTGTTCTTGTATCTTCATTTAAGGTTTACGGAAGCAAAGGACCAGCACCATACACGGAAAATGATAGACTGCTACCATCAGATGATGAGGGGCAAAGCTACCTTAGCCGTGAAAATATTGCAAAAGAATATATGCATAGGGGGCTTAATGTAAGCATTATAAGGGCAGGGGCAGTATATGGGAAAGACCAATACGGAAGCGACCTTTCATTTATTAACTCCCAAACCAAGAGTCTTGGAGATCTTATCCATATTGATGATTTTTCAAGAGCTGTTATAAAAATCTTGGCTGGGACCAAGGATGAAGTTTTAAACCTGTCCACAGGAGAAGGAACAGGGAATATTATGGATTCCTTTAGAATAAGAACCTCTCTCGGATTTTTTCCGCAAACAAATTGGGATGAGGGAGCGAATCTTGCTCAAAACCGCTTAGCTGACCCAAACAGCTTGGGAAATGATGCTCCGCAAAGCAGTAATAAAAGTCCCGCAAAGCGCAGGTGGAAGGAAGTTGTTTTTTTATTCATAATAACTGCAATTTTAAGTTATATTTTAGAGTTTAAGCTTGGAATAGAAGCTGATATATTTATGATATTTAATGTATTTGTGGCTATTACCTATGGTCTAAGCTTAGGTGTCACCTCAATATTTTTAACAGCTGCTGCCTATCTTGTGTTTGAGATTTATCTCAAGAGCAGGACAGTTCAGATGCTTGTTGCTGATACAGGCAGCATACTTCACTTGACTCTCTACTTTGTAGTAGGGATAAGCGTAGGGCTGGCAATAGATGAGAGAAAAAAGAGGGAGGCAAGTCTTTCTGACCAGGTAGACGAGCTTGAAGAAAAGCTCTTGTTTACTAACACGCTTTACAAAAAATCTCTGGAGGTAAAGGACAACCTTCAAAGCATAATTGAAAATTATGATAATAACCTAAGCAATGTAAACGCAATTATAGAAAGGTTTATAGCTCTGTCTCCTGAGAAAATCGAGGGTGAAATTCCTTTGATATTTAAGGATTATTTCAAGTCTAATGATGTCAGCTTTTATACCTTTGATGGAAAAGAAAAGTTGGTTTTAAAATCTGGCACAGGGTCACGAATTTTTGAAGATGTTGTATACACAAATCAGTATGAGTTTTTAAAGGACTCAAGTGGTAAAAAAGATATTTTTGTAAATAAAAATCTTCATAAAAAAATTCCTAGAATATCGATTCCAATTTATGAGAATGACAACCTATACGGATATATTTTCCTTGGGAATGTCAATTTCAAGTATTTAAATCAGCTCTATATCAATAAGCTGAGCTTAACTGCTAATTTAATATCCAACCTCATGAGGGCAACTGACAGGCTGGAGGTGGGCTAATGGATGCTGTAAAGCGAGAAGATATCAGTAGCTTTAGATTCGATAATCCTAGGCTCACTGAAAAGAAAAGAAAGAAACGCGTAGTTGGGGCATTTACTGCTTTTGCAATAATAAATATTTTTTTCCCTATAGCAGGTCTTATTCTTCCGTTTCTATTTCTATTTAAAAATAAAATCAAAAGGGTTCAAAATGCAGAGCTGCTTGGAAATAACTATCTGCATGTGGCAGATGCTTTGCCTGACGAAATTGACATTGAAAAAGAATCTGACATAATTGCTCTTGAGGATTCTCTCTATATGTCAAGTATTTTAGACAGAAGGAGAACCATGATAAATGTTCTAAAGGATGAATCAGATGGATACTATAAATTTATCAATAGAGCTCTAACCAATAATGACCCGGAAACCGTTCACTATGCGGCTACAAGTGTACTTGATAAAAAAATGAAGCTGGAGGCAGAGTTCAAGGAAGTATTCAAAAACTTTGCTGGCAATCCCATGAATATTGATTATGCCGTAGAATATGTTGACCAGCTTAAGAAGAGACTGACCCTGCCATTTTTAGCTCAGGCAATTAGAAGCCAGCACACAACAGAAATCGTAAGGACCTTAAGACTTATAACTGATAACAGACTCTCCAGCGACGAAAAGTATATAGCAGACCTTATAAAGTATTTAATTGTTTCCTGCAGTGATAAGGAGCTGGAGCAGTATATGAATACGTATGACAGGGACTATCCTGACACTGAAGAAAAATTCATGACATTAATAAAGGGCTATTATGTGTTAAATAATGATACTGAATTTAAAAAAATTCTTTACAGAGCTCAAGGCTCTGATATTATTTTATCTAAAGAAGCAGTTGAAACAGTTAAGTTCTGGATAGAGTAGGATAAGCTTTAAGGCGTGATATAGGAAGATACTGAACAAAGGAGACAGCATTATGAAAATTTGCATTGTGGCAGAAGGGTCTTATCCTTATATAACAGGAGGCGTATCAAGCTGGATACACCAGATAATATCTAATATGCCTGAACATGAGTTTGTGCTGATTACGCTTATGCCTGAAAAAACCCAACAAGGAAAATTCAAGTATGCCTTGCCCCCCAATGTAGGAGTGATAAATGAACTCTTTCTTGATGAACTCTTTCAAAGCTATGGCAGGTCCAATAAAAAACTTGCTTATGAAAGAGGAGGCGGCAGAGACCAGCTTGTAAATCTTGTATCTTTTTCAGAAGTAGACTGGGGTATATTGTTAGATGAGTTTGAAAACAGCAAAAAATTGGGGCTTAACAGCGATGATGTCCTGATGTCAGAGGAATTCTATAATGCAGTTAAGGAGGTATACGAAAAAAAGTTTACCCACCTTGGCTTTACTGATTTTTACTGGACCATCAGATCCATGTACAAAATGGCTTTTAGATTGATAATGGAGGAATACCCGCCTGCAGACCTTTATCATGCAGTATCAACCGGCTATGCAGGGCTTATAGCAGCAGTTGCTTCTAATAGGCAAAAAACAGGGTTTATTCTTACAGAACACGGTATCTATACAAGGGAGCGTGAGGAAGAGCTCATAAAATCAGAATGGCTGAAGGGGGATTTAAAAGAGCTGTGGATTAATTATTTTTATCAGCTGTCAGACTGCGCCTACAAAACCTCTGATAAGGTAATATCATTATTTGAGAGAAATAAGGAAATACAAGTTGAAATCGGATGACCGGAAGACAAAATTGAGATTATACCAAACGGGGTAAAAATCGAGAATTTTGCTGAGGTGGCACTTAAAACCGAAAAAAGAGATGTGAAGAACATTAATATTTCAGCTATTGTAAGAGTAGTCCCCATTAAAGACATAATTACAATGCTCGATGCCTTTGCAATAGCCGATAGCCAGCTTGAAGGGGCAAATTTTTATATTATAGGCCCCTTTAGTGAGGATAAGGAGTACTATGATCAGTGCAGGAACTACAGAGATTTTCTTGGTCTTAAAAAAGTTGAATTTACGGGCCAGGTGGATGTGAAAAATTATTTAAAAAAAACAGACATTCTTGTAATGACAAGTATTTCAGAAGGCCAACCCCTGGTATATCTGGAAGGCCTTGCGTCAAAGCTTCCCTTCGTCACGACTAATGTTGGGGATTATAGGTCTTTGATTGCCGGAGAGTTTGATAGCTTTGGTCCTGCTGGGTTAATCTCGAATGTAATGGATTCGGCTGGAGTTGCAAAAAATATTGTAAAGCTAGCCCAAAATGTAGCATTGCGGAGAAAATACGGTGAAGCTGGTTACAAGAGGGTTGATGCTAATTATAGGCTTGAGAATGTTATAGAAAAATACAGGGATATTTATAATTTGTTTGATAAAAGAGGTTAGTCATGGCCGGTATAGGGTTTGAATTAAGGAAGCTAATACGAGATAACACTCTTAATAACAGGTTCTGGGGCTATACGTCTGCTGTGTTTATAACCTCGGGCCCCATGCTTATAAGCATTTTGCAGTTAATTATAATTGATAACGCTTTGAAATCCTTTAATATACCTGCAGAAGACAGGAACCTTGTAAAGGCATCCCTGCTGTATGCCTATGTTTTTTCAATGATAATATCAAGTGGCTTTGTTATGGTTTCGTCCCGCTTTATTGCTGATAAAATTTTTGTAAGGGACCTTGATGATATTCTTCCCTCCCTGCTTGGTGTAATAAGCTTAGCTCTTATTTGCGGAGGTTTACTTGGTCTTGGTTTTTATATACCATCACCCCTGCCCCTAATCCAAAAATACCTGGCCTATATGATTTATATGTCACTTATAATAATCTATATCATGATGGCCTATATATCGGCTATTAAAAGCTATAATCTAGTGGTCCTGTCATTTGGCATGGGAACAGTTGCAACCTTGACGATGACGGTTATTTTTGTAAATTCAAAGATAGACATTGTGACCTCAGCTCTTGGAGGAATCGCAGCCGGCTACCTTGTAAACATTGCTATCCTCATGGTAGCTCTAATGCGCAGCTTCTCATTTTCAGGCGGAAGCGTCTTCTCCGTTATTCCCTACTTGAAGCAGCATCATAAGCTCTTCTTCACTAACTTATTTTTTACAACAGGCTTGTTTATCCACAATATAATATTCTGGAAATACTCAAGCCTTTCAGCGTATGTGGGAAACACCTTCCTCCATGCTCCCCAGTATGATGTTGCAACATTCTTTGCAGTTCTTGGGACAATTCCGGCATCAGTTTTGTTTGTAACAAGATTTGAAACTGCCTTTTATGAAAAATATCGGGAGTTTTGCGGGCTTATAGTCTATGGAGGCAGTCTAAAAGACCTTATGGTTGCAAAGGACAAAATGCTTGAGGTCTTAAGACAGGAATTTGCATTTTTATTTGAAATTCAGCTGGCCATAACTATAATCTTCATAGTTCTGAGCCTATATATAATAGCTCCTATATACACAAATGACAAGGTAACAATAGGCATATATTCATTTCTTGCAATAGGCTTTTTTATGTCCTATGCATCCTTTCTGATGATGATTATTCTTGTTTATTTCGATATCCAGTCTGTTACCCTGATAATTGTTACAAGCTTCCTGGCACTTACA
>JBDHVO010000080.1:0-5777 GCA_039809675.1 Proteocatella sp. | reverse complement strand
AGTATACAGCCATGTTGTAGAGGGGGCCTACCTTCTGCCTTATGACCATGAAGACCTTGAGCTTACAATAGGAGGGGACTTCTCCATAGGCTACCAGGCCCATGACGCCCAAAGGGTAAGGCTTTTTGTGACAGAATCCTTTACCTTCAGGGTACTGGATCCATCAATAATAGTAAGATATAAACTTAAAAAATAAATTGTTTAGAGCTAAGAGCAAAAAGCACCCCAGGGTGCTTTTTGACTTAACTCTTGACAAAGGCCACTGTAAATGATAAAGTATTCATCAGGTGAAAACTTCAAATGAATATGGGGGCGTGGCGCAGTTGGGAGCGCGCTTGACTGGCAGTCAAGAGGTCAGGGGTTCGAACCCCCTCGTCTCCACCAAAAACATCGCAAAAAAGAGATACAATTACTGTATCTCTTTTTTGCGATGTTTTTGTATCTAAGCTAACCTCCAGTGCCCATATAGGTACAAGGACTAAGGAGGCGGGCGCCTTTACTCTTTACATATGTCTTGTCAGCTGACTTGTCATATGCTATAATCTTGCGATATGAATAAATAGCTTTTATTATCGAATAAAAGCTATTTATTCCCTGGAAAGCTTATGAAAGAGAAGGGTAAAGACTAGTGATAAATGAAATTAAAAAACTAAAGAAAGAAAAAAATGCAATTGTTCTGGCTCATTATTATGTTGAGGATGCGGTACAAGAAGCAGCGGACTATGTAGGAGATTCGTATTTTCTAAGCAAAATAGCTAATGAATCCTCAGCCGATATTATTGTATTTTGCGGTGTTAGATTTATGGGCGAAAGTGCAAAAATCCTAAGTCCGGAAAAAAAGGTTCTTATGCCGGATATTACTGCTGACTGCCCTATGGCCCATATGACTACAGTAGAAAATATCAGTAAAATCAGAAGCAGCTATGAGGATCTGGCTATAGCCTGCTATATAAATTCAACTCCTGAAATTAAAATGTACTCCGATGTTGTTGTCACATCCTCCAATGCCGTTGAAATAATTGAGAAGCTGCCTGAAAAGAATATTTATTTTATTCCGGACAGCAACCTGGCTAGGTATGTGGCAAGCCAGGTAAGGGGAAAAAATATTATAATTGGCGAGGGCTATTGTCCGGTACATGACATAATAAGTCTTGATGCCTTGAAAAAGACCCGCTTTGACCACCCTCAGGCCCTATTCTTGGCCCATCCCGAATGCAGGATGGAAATTCTAAATGAAGCGGATTATGTGGGCAGTACATCTGGAATTATTGATTTTGCTACAAAAAGCGATAAAAATGAATTTATCATAGGGACTGAAATTGGTATTTTTTATGAACTAAAGGCAAAAAATCCCAATAAGAAATTCTATCCAGCAAGTAGCAGTCAGGTTTGCTTTGATATGAAAAAGGTTACCCTTGAAAAGCTTTTAAGGGTTCTGAGGGATGAAAGCGAGGAGATCCATGTAAGCGATGAGGTCCGTGAAAGGGCCCTGAAATCTCTTGACAGGATGCTGGAGCTTGGAAAATAAATGAATTGAATTAGGGGGTTTCATGAAAGCAGATATACTGATAGTTGGTAGCGGGTGCGCAGGACTTTACTGTGCTATGCAGCTGCCAAGGGATAAATCGATACTTATTATTTCAAAAAGCCAGGTAGAAAGCAGCTGCTCCTACCTGGCCCAAGGTGGAATTTGCACGCTTAAGAATGAGGAGGATTATGACAGCTTCTTTGAGGACACAATGAGGGCAGGCCATTACGAAAATGATGAGAGGGCTGTAGAAATTATGATCCGTTCATCGGCGGATGTAATCAAGGACCTCTTGTCATATGGGGTTGAATTTAATAAAGAAAGCAGCGGCGAGCTTGCATTTACCAAAGAGGGGGCACATTCGGCCAGCAGGATCCTGTATCACAAGGACATAACAGGGGAAGAGATTACAAAAAACCTCTATAAAGAGGTAAAAAAGCTTCCTAATGTCAGGATTATGGAATACACTGCCATGCTTGATATTATTGCTGGCAACAATACCTGCTATGGCGTTGTGGCAAGGGACAAAGAAGGAGGGGTATTTATAATCAAGGCCAATTATACGGTTTTGGCGACCGGAGGAATTGGCGGCTTGTATCCCCATTCAACAAATTTTCGCCACCTTACAGGGGATGCTGTGGCTATTGCCATGAAGCATGGCCTTGAGCTTAAGGATATCAATTATGTCCAGATGCATCCGACTACCCTTTATTCTGACAAGGAGGAGGACAGGAGCTTCTTGATTTCTGAGTCAGTAAGGGGTGAGGGGGCTAAACTATATAACAAAAATATGAAAGCCTTTGTTAATGAGCTCTTGCCCAGGGATTTGCTGACAAAGGAGGTCCTGGGTCAGATGAAAAAGGACCAGACAGAATTTGTGTGGGAGGACTTGAGGAGTATCCCTGAGGATGAATTAACAAGTCATTTTCCAAACATTGTGGACCATTGCAAAAACATGGGCTATGATGTGACCAAGGAGTGTATTCCGGTTGTTCCTGCCCAGCATTATTTTATGGGGGGGATAAAGGTGGATTATGAGAGCAGGACCAGCATGGAGCGACTCTATGCCATTGGAGAAACAGCCTGCACAGGTGTCCACGGTAGAAATCGCCTTGCCAGCAATTCTCTTCTTGAAAGCCTGGTGTTTTCTGAACGCTCTGCCGTAAAAATTGCAGAGGAATATTCAGAGATAAAACTATCTGGGCTCGTATACGAAAGATGTGATCTTAGCAGGTACAGCGATCCTGATAAGCTTTCTAATGAATACAAAAGCCTGCTTCTAAATGAAATAGGAAGATTGGACAGGGAAGAAAAAATCAAAAAAACTAGTGAGAAAAGAGACAATAAGTATGTTTGATCAAGCAAGTATGAAATTGAATGTAGACCCCCTTTTACTGGCAGCTTTAAAAGAGGATATAACAAATGAAGATATATCTACAAGCTGCGTTATGCCCCGCCCAAGAAAAGGCGAGGTGGATTTAATCTGCAAGGAGGACGGGATTATATGCGGCTTGCAAATTTTTGAGAGGGTTTTCACGCTTCTGGAGGATGGATTAGAAGCAGAATTTTATGTGGCTGATGGAGATGGGGTAAAAAAAGGCCAGATCATGGCCACCTTGAGAGGGGATATCCGCACCTTGCTTTCGGGAGAAAGGACAGCCTTAAACTTTCTTCAGAGAATGAGCGGTATTGCTACCTATACGCATGAGATAGCCGGGCTTCTAAAGGGGTCAGCAACAAGGCTTCTAGATACTAGGAAAACAACGCCTAACAACAGGATTTTTGAAAAATATGCTGTCCGTACAGGCGGGGGAAGCAACCACAGATTCAACTTATCAGATGGAGTCATGCTCAAGGATAACCACATAAGTGCGGCTGGTGGTGTTAAGGAAGCGGTTGAAAGGGCAAAGGCCTATGCACCCTTTGTTCGTAAAATCGAGGTAGAGGTTGAGGATCTGGATATGGTCAAGCAGGCAATTTCAGCAGGGGCTGATATTATAATGCTTGATAATATGAGCCTTGATCAAATGAAAGAGGCAATAGGGCTTATTGATGGGAGGGCCGAGGTTGAGGTGTCTGGCAATATTACCCATAAAAATATCAAAGACCTGCTTACTCTTGGTATTGACTATATATCAAGCGGAGCAATTACCCATTGCGCTCCTATTTTGGATATCTCGATGAAAAACCTTCGTCCCCTATAAAATAAAATCTTCGTTATTGCCCAGGGCTTGTCTAAGCATTAGCTCAATTTCATATTTATTTGGACACCTGCCAAGATTTTTTTTTGAAAAAATAAGGCGATCGTTTAAAAAAACCTCAAACAAATCTGAGGAAAGGGGAAGGAGCTTTAATTCCTCAATCTGTCCTTCGTGCTCCTGAAGAATAGACCGTGCAAGGGCTATGGCTCTGGCACGGTCTTCATCGGCTGCACTGTATTCAATTGTAATTATATTCTGCATCGAGTGCCTCCCTTGTGTACTTTAGGCTTAGAGCAGGCTCTTTGGCTTGCCCAGCTTTTCTCTTACAATATTTTCTACTTCATCGGGCTCTGGATACCTATTAAGCTCTTTTTTTGAAAAAATAAGGTCTCCGTTGAGGCTTACTTCAAAAATCCCTCCAACTCCGCCCGTGGATGGGGCCAGGGTAAATTCGTCCATATTTTTTTCATGATCCTTGAGGATAGACCTTGCAAGGGCAACTGCCCTTCCCCTGTAGCCTCAGGATGTGCAATAATCAATTCTTATAATATTTCCCATGGGTTACCTCCTTAACCTTCTAATCTTATATACCCAGTCTATAAAATATTAATCCCCCAATAAAAAGAAGCCCCAATAGGAGCTTCTGCGGTTTTTTCCATTAAAAAGAGCTGCCACAGACAGCCCTTGTAAGATATTTATTTTCCTTTTCTGAATATTTCTATAGGCTTTCCAACCCATAGGTACTCTCTTCCGAACTGCATATTAAGGATATTAGCTGCAGAAAGGTAGAAGGAGAGGACTGAAATAATAACTTCAGATATTGCTGCAAGATTATGCATAGGCTCTTCCATTATGCCAAGGGTACTGAAGCCAAGGCCTATAAAGAGCAGGTTGATCATAAAGAAAATTGCAAAGAGGACCTTGTTAGTAACTGTTGAACCCATTGTCATAAAGATTGTGAATATGAGATAGCCAAAAAATGCTACTCCAAGCTGATGGGGGTCTACGTGGCTCTTGGCAATTTCACCAAACATACCAAGGTTTGTCATCCAGCTCATGGCAACAGCCAGCCAGAAAAAACCATAGGCACAGAAGGCTGTTCCTCCAAAGGCATTTTCTTTTTTGAAATCAAGTAGGCCGGCTACAAGCTGAGCCAGGGCACCCAGGAATATGGCCCAAGGCAGTACATATGTAAGTCCTGTTGTAAGTCCTAATTTTTGTGATGATGCAACAAGCGTAACCATGGCGAGACCAAACAGTCCAAGGGCACTTGGGTCTCCTGTTTTCACGCTAACATAATACTTTTCTTCTTTGTTCATAGTGTTTGATTTTAGATATCTAAAACCAGTCCTCCTTTAAAATTATTATAAAAATTACATACCTCAAAATTATACCAATAAAGAGTATAATAGTCAATAAAAAAACAATTAATGATGGGCTTAATTGTTTTTTCTTGATTTAGGATTCAAAATTTTCCCATTGCTTGAGGGATTCCAGCATATAGCCTGCTATATCCATTTCATAAACCTTATTAAAGAGCTTATCCCTCATAATAGCCTCAGGATTTCCAAGACCAATACTTTTTCCCCTGTCCAGGACCAAAATATCATCTGCCAGACCTAAGGCAAGGTTTATATCGTGGAAAACTCCGATTACTGAACCACCCTCTAAGCTTGACCATTCCTTTATATAGTCGATCAATTCCTTTTGATATTTCAAATCCAGGTGGTTAGTGGGTTCATCCAGGAGGATAAGGTCAGGGTTTTGGGCCAGGACTCTGGCCAAAAAGACTCTCTGCAGCTGGCCGCCTGACAGGGTGTCTATCTGCCTGTCCTTTAGGCTCAAGAGGCCCACTGTCCCCAGGCTTTTTTCTACATAGGCAATATCTTCATCAGAAGCTTCTCTAAAAAAATTATTCTTCATATAAAGATACCTTCCCAGCAAGACAGTTTCGAAAACCGTATAGGAGAAATATATATTGGATATCTGGCTCAAGACCCCTATCCTCTTGGCTATATCATGCCTTTTCATATTTTTGATGCTGGTGC